>CAZIYY010000088.1:0-20238 GCA_964543585.1 uncultured Anaerolinea sp.
TATACCATCCTCTCATCTTCCAGTTAAACGGATATTGCTATCCTTCTGTCGGAGTTGGCACCGTTTTTTAGTCTCTTGGTCTTGTAGTCTTTTGGTCTCGTAGTCATGTTGCTTTGACTAACGGATTAATTGACGAACGACTATCTGACTAAAATCGGTTGCCGAGGCGTCACGGGGCCGTTCCCTCAGCCTCTCTGGATAAGAGCGAGTATTTAGTTGTTGGCGCAATTTATATCAAGCGATGGGAATTGTGTCAAGGCATAAACAAGTAGGTGCACTAAAAATATGTAGATGATCTGCTCCATGCGCTGAGGACGGCGGCTTGAGCCTATTTAAGAGCGCACTGAGTTCTTTGAGAAGAGCTTTTTAATCGATTTTTTTCCATTCTGCAGATTGTATATTCACTAAATCGTCTGATTTAATGATTGTGAGTAAATCGGGCCGACCCTGGCGGGAATATAATTTATATAACGCTTCTTTAGGTGAACTGACCCTGGTATTGAAATCTACAAGGTTATTAACTAAACCCACTAAATCAATCCGCCTTACAATTCGAAATGAATGAATCATTTCAAAAGCAATTAGATCGGCAAGTCCGTATAACCAGCCCTTGTCATTTTTTCTAACCCCGTGAAGTTCTATCCAAATAAATTGATCCTGGGCGCTTGAGTCGCTGCGACTCACTCGTTTCAGGCTCTTCACTTCAACCTTGAAAGTTCTTCCGTCTTTTTTTATAAGATAATCATAGTGTTCGTTTATGTTACCATGCTCGGATGCGGGGCTTATTACCCACCCGAGTTTCTTTGCCGCTTCGGCAAAGCGACTCTCTGCATTCCGTCCCAGCTCCAACGAGTCTTTTTTGTCGTATTGGTTTCTGGAATTTTTCGTATACATTTTTCGAAGCCGCCGTTATGGATTCTGGATTCCACGCCAAATATCTCTTGGAGGATTTGAGTTTTCCGTCATTTTGATCTTCCTCCGCTTACAGCTGTAAAACTTGTTGAAGCAATTCGGGGGAATTCTCAATTCTCTTTTGCGCGAGTTTGCAATATCCTTTATCAATTTCAATGCCAATTGCTTTTCGGCTATTCATAACCGCAGCAATGAGAGTTGTCCCGCTCCCCATAAATGGGTCTAAAACAGTATCTCCCACATAACTAAACATTTTTACGCATCTGGCAGGTAGTTCAAGGGGAAAGGGGGCAGGATGCCCGATTTTCTTTTTACTTTCGCCGTTGAATGTCCAAAGCCCGTTCGTCCAGTTCATGAACTCGTCTCTTGTAACATCTGAAATTTTACTCCCGCTGGTTTTTTTCCAAACTTTTTTATACATAATAATGACTAGTTCAACAGGGGCAATCACGAAAGGGGCAGATGCGCTCTTCCACGAACCCCATGCAGTCCTCCGGGAAATATTTCCTTCATTCCAAATAACAGTTGAATGGTACTTAAAGCCAATCGCCTTTGCCATGTGGGTGAAATCTGCGCCAACGCTTTGTTGTCCGCCTTTGTTTTTATCGAGAGGCACATTTAGACATAATCGCCCATCGTCTCTTAACCAGTGATGGCATTGGCGCAGCCACTTTTCCGAGAACTCCAAATAATCAGCATATGAGACATCGTCTTTATGCGAATTGTATTTAATATCCACATTATATGGAGGCGAGGTAATAATTAGATCAATTGATTCCGGAGCGACGTTTGAGGCGCCTAGAATATCATCGTTGATAATCGTAACATTTCCGTCTTGAAAGAATATTTTGTTTTTCATTATGCCTTTAACTCTTGGAATGTTTGGCTTTTTGATATTTGTAAGTATACAACAAAAAACATTTTCTCCCCGAAATCCTCCTCCAACCCCTTGACTTATTGCCGAATCAGCCTATAATCGTGCGAAATCACGAACCCATGAACATTTTGTTGTCCCTCTCCCTTATTGTCATCCTTATTGTAGTCCTTATTATTAAGGACGATTTACGGTTAGGATGGCAACGGTGAGAACGAAGTAATACACCTTAGTAAGTGCAAAGAGCCGCCCTAACCATGGGCGGCTTTTTTATTATCAAAACTTATGACCTGACATGTCTCACCCACGTCAATGCCTTCAATGGTCTCCGCGTGGACAAAGACGAAAAACGATCAGCTCCTCGCGGAGACATGTCAGGTCTGTCAAGAGGAACCTATGCCCGACTTAAAAAAGAACAGCCATGCAATTACCACTGGACCCAACCGCGCGCCCGCGCGCGCCATGCTCAAAGCAGTGGGGTTTAGTGACGATGATCTGCGTAAACCAATTGTCGGCGTAGCAAGCACGTGGATTGAAATTGGTCCGTGCAATTATCATTTGCGGAGGCTGTCGCAAAAAATAAAGGAAGGCATCCGCGCGGCAGGCGGGACACCGATGGAATTCAACACCGTGTCCATTTCAGATGGGATCACGATGGGCGCGGAGGGGATGAAGGCGTCGCTGATCAGCCGGGAAGTGATTGCCGATTCGATTGAACTGGTGGCGCGCGGGAATCATTTCGACGCCATCGTATGCCTCTCAGGTTGCGACAAAACGAATCCAGGCGTGATGATGGCGCTGGCGCGGCTCGATATCCCAGGCTTGGCGTTGTATGGCGGTTCGATCAATCCTGGCAAACTTGGCGAAAAATCACTAACGATTCAGGATGTGTTTGAAGCAGTGGGCGCGTATTCAGCGGGGAAGATGAGCGAACAGGAATTTATGGATGTTGAAAATTTAGCCTGCCCAGGCGCAGGCGCGTGCGGCGGACAGTTCACAGCCAACACCATGTCCACGATTATGGAATTCATCGGCATCTCTCCTGTGGGGTTCAACAGTGTCCCAGCCATGTCTGAAGAAAAAGACCGCGTCGCATTCGAAACAGGGAAACTGGTGATGGAAATGCTTCGCGCGGATTTGCGTCCCTCCCAAATTTACACACGCAAAGCGATTGAAAATGCGATCACTTCCGTTGCTGCGACTGGCGGCTCGACGAATGCAGTTCTCCACCTTTTGGCTTTGGCGCGTGAAGCAAACATTGATTTGCACATTGACGACTTCGATACGATCTGTTCGCGCGTGCCCCTCATTACAGACATCAAGCCGTTCGGAAAATACATGGCGGCAGATATGCACGCCGCGGGTGGCATCCCATTTTTGATGAAGCGTCTTTTGGAAGGCGGTTACTTGCACGGAGATTGTCTCACTGTCACAGGCAAGACCATCGCCGAAGCCGCACAGACGGGTGTCGAGACTCCAGGTCAACAGGTGATCTATCCGTTGGATAAGCCGATCAAGTCAAATGGCGGTCTCATTATTTTGCATGGCAATCTGTCGGAAGAGGGCAGTGTGCATAAAGCCGCCGCGAATAATGTCAAACAGTTCACGGGTCCAGCGCGCGTGTTCGAGCGTGAAGAAGATGCGATGCAAGCCGTCACTGAACAAAAAATCAAATCTGGGGATGTGGTTGTCATCCGCTACGAAGGTCCGAAGGGAGGACCTGGGATGCGCGAAATGCTTGGGGTCACCGCGGCAATTGCGGGCGCGGGTTTGAGCGATAACGTCGCCCTATTGACTGACGGACGTTTCTCAGGTGCAACGCGCGGCATCTCTGTGGGTCACATTGCTCCAGAGGCGTATATTGGCGGGATGATCGCTTACGTCAAAGATGGCGACGTGATCACGATTGACGTAGATCAGCGTGAGTTGCGATTGGACATTTCCAAGAGTGAATTGACGAAGCGCAAGAAGGGCTGGCAGGCACCTGAGCCGCGCTATAAAAAAGGAGTGATGGCGAAATACGCCCGCAGTGTGTCATCTGCTTCTGAAGGGGCGATTACGAATTAATTACTGTCATTGCGAGGAACCTCGCGCTGAGCGCAGACGAAGCGCAGGTGAGCAATCCCATCATTGTTAGGAGATTACTTCGCCAAAGAACGGCTCGCAATGACATAAAAGGAGAATTTATGAAAAAAAGTGGCGCAGAAATTTTATGGGAATGTCTGGTGCGCGAGGGCGTAGAAGTTGTCTTCGGCTATCCAGGCGGCGCGAACATGCCGATCTATGACGCGATGTTGAGTTATCCCGTCCATCATGTGTTGGTGAGGCATGAACAGGGCGCGGCGCACATGGCGGATGGATATGCGCGCGCGTCAGGGAAAGTTGGTGTGGCAATGGCGACGTCTGGTCCTGGTGCGACGAATCTCGTGACAGGCATTTGTACAGCGATGATGGACTCAGTTCCTGTTGTATTTATCACAGGACAGGTCGCAGCGCATTTGATTGGCGGCGACGCGTTCCAGGAAACGGATGTGACTGGCATTACGTTGCCGATTACGAAGCATAATTATCTTGTGACGCGCGGGGATCAAATTGCGGAAGTCATACGCGAGGCATTTTATATTGCGCGCAGTGGACGACCAGGTCCCGTCTTGATTGACATCTGCAAGAACGCGCAAGTGGAGAAAGTTGAGTTTGTATATCCCGAAGAAGTGAAACTGCCTGGCTATCAACCTGTTTCCCATGCGCCGAAGGATTTACTGGATGACGCGGTGCGGTTGATCGAGAAGGCGCAGAAGCCCATCATCTTATGCGGGCATGGCGTGTTAATGTCCAAAGCTGAAGAAGTATTGATGAACTTCGCCGTCAAAACAAATACGCCCGTCGCAAGCACGCTGCTGGGACTTGGCGCGTTCCCCGCGTCGCATGAATTAAGTCTGGGCATGATGGGCATGCACGGCGAAGTGCATACGAATCTGGCGATCCAAAACTCTGATCTTATTCTTGCTTTTGGTATGCGCTTCGATGACCGCGTGACAGGCACGTTGAAAACATACGCGCCGCGCGCGAAGAAAATTCACATTGAAATTGATCCGTCTGAAATTCATAAAAACGTTTTCGTTGATGTTCCATTGGTCGGCGATTTGAATACCGTGTTAACCGATCTCATTCCGTTGGTGGATGAATACGATCACGAGGCATGGTTCAAAGAGATCAATAGCTGGAAGACAGAGGCTGACGCGCGCAGTATCATGAACTGGGAGGACGACGGCAAGTTATACGTGGCGCATCTCATCGCCGATATTTGGAAAGCCACAGGCGGCGGGGCGATTGTCACCACGGATGTGGGTCAACACCAAATGTGGGCGGCGCAATATTATTTTCTGGATAAGCCGAATCGCTGGCTCACTTCGGGCGGCGCGGGGACAATGGGCTTTGGTCTCCCTTCCGCAATTGGCGCGTGGTTCGCCGCGAAGGACCAGGAGATCTGGGCAATCGCGGGCGACGGCGGATTCCAAATGACTGCCGCGGAGTTGACCACTGCCGTGCAGGAGGGTGCGAATGTGAAAGTTGCGATCATGAACAACAACTTCCTCGGCATGGTTCGTCAGTGGCAGGAGTTTTTCTTCGAGAAGCGTTACTCCGCAGTGAACATGCTCACGCCTGATTTCGTCAAACTCGCTGAAGCGCATGGAGTCCCTGCGAGGCTTGTGACTAAGCGCGAAGAAGTCAATGATGCCATCGAATGGGCGCGCAAGACCCAAGGTCCTGTTGTGCTCGAGTTCCGCGTGGAGCAGGAGGAAGCCGTCTACCCGATGGTTCCCCAGGGCGCGGCATTGGATCAGATGATACAGAGACCAGTGAAGCAGGCTGGATGAACTTGGAGTCTTTTCTTCTTTCGTCTTTCGCTGCTGGCAAAGGATGAAGGATGAAAGATGAAAGAAAGACAGGAGAACAAATGAACTACACCTTCATCGCATTAGTTGAAAACAAACCTGGCGTGTTGAACCGCGTGGCATCGCTATTCCGCCGCCGTAACTTCAACATCGAGTCACTCGCGGTTGGACGCACGGAGAATCCCGAAGTCTCGCGCATGACCGTCGTTGTAGATTGTCCCAATGGCGACAACGACGCGCATCGCATCGAAGCGAATTTGTATAAATTGGTCAATGTGCTTGACGTGCAGGATGTCACGCATCAACCCTCAGTGACCCGCGACCTGGCTCTGATCAAAATAAAGGTCGGTCCTGAACGCCGCGCCGAGGTCAACGGACTCGCAGAGATCTTCCGCGCGCGAATTGTGGACGTTGCCTTCGACTCCCTCATTGTTGAAATCACAGGCACGGAGGACAAGATCGAAGGCATGATTGAACTTCTGCGCCCAATTGGAATTGTCGAAATGGTTCGCACAGGACAAGTCTCCATGACGCGCGGCGTGAATGACGGTGTACGTCGAGTCTCTGGCGTGAATGGCAATCGCTACGAAGATGTGTCCGAACTGGCGGCAATGGCGCCATAACCAATATATCCCGATGGTCGAGTAGCCCCGTGTTCGTCGGGGCGTATCGAGACCATCAAGTTGGATTCAAACAATAAGTAACTTGAAAACGTGGTGGTTTCGATACGGGCTGAAAAAAGCACTCAGCCCTACTCAACCACCGTTATCAGAAATAAACAGGAGAACTTATTATGGCAAAAGTCAATTTCGGCGGTGTGGAAGAGGAAGTCGTCACCCGCGATGAGTTTCCGCTTGAGAGGGCGCGGGAGGTTTTGAAGAACGAAGTCGTCGCGGTGCTTGGTTATGGTGTGCAAGGACCCGCGCAGGCGTTGAACATGCGCGATAACGGCATCAAGGTCATTGTCGGTCAGCGCGAGGGCACGAAGAACTGGGATAAAGCACTCGCTAATGGCTGGGTCCCAGGTGAGACGTTATTCTCTGTTGAAGAAGCCGCGGAACGCGGAACGGTCGTCCAATATCTTTTATCCGATGCGGGTCAGCGTTCGCAGTGGTCGAAGATTGTCGAATGTTTGAACGAAGGCGACATGCTTTATTTCTCGCATGGATTTTCAGTCACATTCAAGGATGACACGGGCGTCATTCCGCCTCCACATGTTGACGTGGCTCTCGTCGCGCCGAAGGGATCGGGACGCAGTGTGCGACTCAATTATTTGGATGGTTCAGGAATCAATGCAAGTTTTGCAGTTCATCAAGATGCGACAGGGCGCGCATATGAACGCGCGATTGCCCTTGGCATTGCAATCGGCGCAGGTTATCTTTTTCCGACCACTTTCCAGAATGAAGTGTATAGTGACCTGACGGGTGAGCGCGGTGTGTTGATCGGCGCGTTATCTGGGGTCATGGAAGCGCAATACAACGTTTTACGTAAACATGGTCACAGCCCCAGCGAGGCTTTCAACGAAACGGTCGAGGAATTGACGCAATCGTTGATTCGCCTCGTTGGCGAAAAAGGCATGGACTTCATGTATGCCAACTGTTCCACCACTGCGCAACGCGGCGCGCTGGATTGGCATCCGCGTTTCCGTGATGCGGTATCTCCCCTGTTCGATGAACTCTATGCATCCGTTACCAGCGGTGACGAGGCGCGCATTACGCTTGAAGCCAACAGCCGCCCAGACTATCGCGAACAACTCGATAAGGAACTTGCTGCCATCCGCAACTCTGAAATGTGGCAGGCAGGTGCGGCAGTGAGGTCGTTGAGACCCGAAAACTGGAAAAAGTAATTAATTGGTAATTGGTAATAAATGATGTGTCAATCACAAATTACAGATTACTAATTTAGAGGAGACGATATGAACAATTACGTCAAAATTTTCGATACCACTCTCCGCGACGGAGAACAATCCCCAGGCGCGACGATGACCTCCGCGGAAAAACTCGAAGTCGCGCATAACCTCGCGCGTCTCGGTGTGGATGTCATCGAAGCGGGATTCCCTGCCGCCTCGCCAGATGACCTGGAAGCCGTCAGACGAATCGCGGTTGAGGTGGGCAGACCAGCCGTCCCCGCCGCCCTGAGCGAGTCGAAGGGTGAGTCCGATGCGAGAGTCCCCATCATTGCTGGGTTGGCGCGCGCGAACAAATCTGATATTGATAAAGCGTGGGAAGCCGTGCAAGACGCGCAGAAGCCGCGCATCCATACGTTTCTCGCGACGTCGCAAATCCACATGAAGCACAAACTCAGAATGGATCCCGAAGAAGTGGTGGGACGCGTCGCTGAAATGGTCGCGTATGCAAAGTCGTTGTGCGATGATGTTGAATTCTCGCCCGAAGATGCGGGACGCTCCGACCCAGAATTTTTGTATGTGGTGTTGGGCGAAGCCATCAAGGCGGGCGCGACGACGTTGAATATTCCCGATACGGTTGGCTACACAACGCCCGATGAATTTTACAATCTCATTGACGGCATCATCAAGAACACGCCAGGCATGAATGATGGCATTACGATTTCAGTGCATTGCCACGATGACCTTGGACTCGCAACTGCGAATACGCTGGCGGGCATTCGGGCGGGCGCGCGCCAAGCGGAAGTGACGGTCAATGGAATCGGCGAACGCGCGGGCAATACATCGCTTGAAGAAGTTGTCATGGCGTTGAAGACCCGCAAGCCCATCTTCAATCTCGAAACGGGAATCGAGACGACGCAAATCGCGCGCATCAGCAAAATCGTCAGCAACTACACGGGCATTGTCGTGCAACCGAATAAAGCCATCGTTGGCTCGAACGCCTTCGCGCATGAAGCGGGCATTCATCAGGATGGAATGTTGAAACATCAGACCACGTATGAAATCATGCGCCCTGAGGATGTCGGCGTCAATCAATCGAATCTTGTGTTGGGCAAACATTCGGGTCGCCATGCGCTGCGCAATCGTCTGGCAGAGATGGGTCACTCGCTCGATGAGGTGGAACTCGAGAAAGCCTTTGCGCGTTTCAAGGAACTCGCCGACCGCAAGAAGACCATCACCGACCTCGACCTCGAAGCGCTCATCGCGGATGAATTCTATCGCCCGCGCGATGTCTATCTGCTCAACGGTTTGCAGGTTTCATGCGGTACGATGGGCATGCCCACGGCAACCGTCCGTTTGCGGGGACCCGATGGCGTTGTTCACACGCAAGCCGCGCTTGGCACGGGTCCAGTCGACGCCACATACAAAGCCATCAACTCCATCGTCAACGTTCCATGCACGTTGCTTGAGTTCAACGTCCATGCCATCACCGCAGGCATTGATGCGCTCGGCGAAGTCACCGTCCGCATTCAAGGCACGAACGGTCATACTACAATGGATGCGCAAAGCGAAGTGCAATTCCCACGGGTCTACGGCGGTCACGGCGCGGATACGGATATCATTGTCGCCAGCGCGAAGGCATACATCAACGCGTTGAATAAACTTATCATTGCGCAGACCGAAGGAATGGAAAAAGTTCAAAACGATTTCGGAGTCATGTTGGGATGAAGTGCGCCGCCCTTCGACAAGCTCAGGACATCGCTTCGCGCGTGACGTTGAACCTGCTTCTGTTTCATAAGCATTTGACTCATCTGAAGCAACTTGGTGGTTGAGTAGCCGCGAAGCGGCGTATCGAAACCACTATGCCGTAAAGCAACTCTTGTTACAAATATACTCTTGAAATCTGTTGGTCTCGATACGGCGGCGGAGGCAAGGAGTCTTGCAAAGATAAATTGACTCCCGCCGCCTACTCGACCAACGAATTATTTCTGAAGTTGGAAAAACTGTATGGCAAAAACACTCTTCCAAAAAATCTGGGACTCACATGTTGTCACTGAGCAACCTGATTCCCCTGCGGTCCTCTACATAGACTTGCACCTCGTGCACGAAGTCACCTCGCCGCAAGCCTTCACAGGCTTACGCCAGCGCGGACTCAAAGTGCGCCGCCCCGATAAAACTCTCGCGACGATGGATCATTCCATCCCCACGACTCCCATTGACGTTCCCATCGCGGACGCAATGGCAGCCGCTCAAATTAAACAAATGGAAACCAACGCTGCCGAATTCGGAATCACCTTGCATGGAATGGACAGCCCGCATCGCGGCATTGTCCATGTGATTGGTCCCGAACTTGGACGCACCCAGCCAGGCATGACCATCGTCTGCGGCGACAGTCACACCGCTACGCATGGCGCCTTCGGCGCGCTGGCGTTCGGAATTGGCACCTCCGAAGTGGAGCATGTTCTCGCGACTCAATGTCTCTTGCAGAAGAAGCCGAAGACTTATGAAGTCCGTGTGAATGGAACTTTGTCACATGGCGTTTCAGCAAAAGATATTATTCTTGCGCTTATTGCGAAAATTGGCGTGGGTGGGGGAACAGGTCACGTCTTGGAATATACGGGTGAAGCCATACATCGATTATCCATGGAACAACGCATGACCATTTGCAACATGTCCATTGAAGGCGGAGCGCGCGCAGGCATGATTGCTCCAGACGACACCACCTTTGAATATCTGCACGGACGCGAATTTGCTCCCAGAGGCGAAGAATGGGACACGGCTGTTGCAAAATGGAAGTCATTGCCCAGCGATGAAGGCGCGACCTACGACAAATCCATCACGCTCAATGCTGGTGATTTGGAACCGATGATTACCTACGGTACAAATCCTGGCATGGGTATGAAGATTACTGACCGAATCCCCACACTCGACTCATGTAAAGATGCGGCCCAACGCGCCGCGTTCGAAAAGGCGATCAACTACATGGGACTGCAGCCTGGACAATCTTTGCTCGGCAAAAAAGTGGACGTAGTCTTCATCGGCTCCTGCACTAACTCGCGAATTTCTGATCTGCGCCTTGCTGCGTCCATGCTAAAGGGACGCAAAGTCGCAGATGGGCTGCGCGTCATGGTTGTCCCTGGCTCGCAGGATGTGAAGAAACAGGCTGAAAACGAAGGGCTAGATAAAGTTTTCAAGGAAGCAGGCGCTGAATGGCGCGAAGCAGGTTGCAGTATGTGCATTGCAATGAATGGCGATCAACTTCAACCTGGTCAATACGCTGTCTCCACAAGCAACCGCAACTTTGAAGGTCGTCAGGGCAAAGGTGGGCGTACCTTCCTCGCCAGTCCATTAACTGCCGCGGCAACTGCCATCACTGGCAAAGTTACTGATGTGAGGACACTGCTGTAAATTAAAAACGGTGGTCGAGTAGCCGCGAGTGAAACGAGCGGCGTATCGAGACCATGCTACTTAATTTCAGATTTACTGGCTATTGCTGGTTTCGACACTTGCACTTGCATGCTGGTGCAAGTGTACGCCCCTCAAAAAGCATTCGGGGCTACTCAACCAGCGGATGAAATAAAAATCGAAAATTCAAAATCGGAAATCAAAATGGCTCAATTTACAAAACTTACCTCGCGTGTCATATGTTTACCTGTCAATGATGTTGACACGGATCAGATCATCCCAGCGCGCTTTCTTAAAGCCACCGACAAAAATGGCATGGGCGATAATCTCTTCGCAGATTGGCGTTATAACGCCGATGGCTCTCCGAAATCAGACTTCGTCATCAACAAACCCGAATCGGCAGGCTGTAAGATTCTTTTGGCAGGTGACAACTTTGGGTGCGGTTCGAGTCGCGAGCATGCCCCCTGGGCGCTTACCTCGTTCGGATTCCAAGCGGTGATCAGCACATCCTTCGCAGATATTTTCCGCAGTAACTCGCTCAAGAACGGACTCATTCCGATCATCGTGGATGAAGAAACACATAAAATGTTGTTCGACCTCATCGAAGAAATCCCCAATGCCGAACTCACCGTTGATCTTGAATCGCAAACGCTCACATTCCCGAATGGCTCTATTATATTTCCGATTGACCCGTTCAACAAAACCTGCCTCTTGAACGGCGTTGACGAACTCGGCTACATCATGGGTTTTGAAAAGCAAATTGCAGAATTCGAGTCGGGAACTTGATCAACAATTACCAATTACCCAATTACGAATTACCAATCTCTAATCACGCAACACGAAACACGCAACAGGTAACACATGACCTTAATCCAAATCTACGACACCACGCTCCGCGATGGGACTCAATCTGAAGGCTTCACCCTTTCGAGCAATGACAAAGTTCGTATTGCGCAAAAGCTGGATGACCTGGGAGTCGCGTTCATCGAAGGTGGCTGGCCAGGCTCAAACCCAAAAGATGTTGAGTTCTTTGAACGCGCTCGTGACATGCAATGGAAGAATGCGCTAATCGCCGCGTTCGGTTCAACGTGCCGCGTCAAAGGCGGACCCGAAGACGACGCCAACATCAAAGCGCTGTTGGATTCACAGACGCCTGTCTGCACCATCTTCGGCAAGACGTGGACACTTCACGTCAGGGAGGTTTTGCTCACCACGCTCGAAGATAACCTGCGCATCATCGAACAGTCTGTTGCCTATCTCAAATCCAATGGCAAGCGTGTGATTTACGACGCTGAACACTTCTTCGATGGCTACAAAGCAGATTCCGCCTATGCAATCGAAACCTTAGGCGCGGCGATGCGCGGTGGGGCTGAAACTGTCGTCCTTTGCGACACCAACGGCGGGACATTACCCTGGGAAATCGAACGCATTCTCCGTGAAATGAAACCCGCCCTCAATCATCCATTTGGAATCCATACTCATAACGACTCGGAGTGTGCCGTAGTCAATTCACTGACCGCGATCCGCGAAGGCGCGATGCAAGTGCAGGGCACAATCAACGGCGTCGGCGAACGATGTGGTAATGCAAATCTAATCTCCATCATGGCCGACCTTGAACTCAAGATGGGGTATCAATGTTTGCCTGCTGGCAAGATTGAGAATTTATATGACTTGTCCCATTTCGTAGCAGAAGTGGCAAACATAACTCCTGATGAGCATTTGCCATTTGTGGGTAAATCCGCATTCGCGCACAAAGGCGGAGTCCATGTTGCAGCGATGAGACGAAGCGCGCAATCCTATCAACATATTGAACCCGAAAAGATTGGCAACAAAATGCGCGTGGTGGTTTCCGACCTTTCAGGTCGCGGCAATTTGTTGAGCAAAGCCGAAGAGCACGGCGTGGAGGTGGAAGGCGAAGAGGTTGTTTCTGTTCTCAACAATGTAAAGGAATTGGAATCACGAGGCTTTTCGTTTGAAGCCGCGGAAGCTTCTGTGACCATGATGCTAAAGCGACAGGAATATGGCTACAAGCCTCCCTTCGAGCTCGTGGACTTTTTTGTCAATGTCGAGCATCGGCAGGGACGCGGTATCTTTGCCGAAGCAATGGTCAAAGTGCGCGTTCAAGGTGAGTTACTTCATACGGCTGCCGAGGGCAATGGTCCCGTCAACGCGCTGGATAATGCCTTGCGCAAGGCGCTGCTTGGATATTATCCACAACTCGCGAATTTCCATCTATCTGATTACAAAGTCCGCATCCTAGATTCAGACCACGGCACTGAAGCCATTACCCGCGTATTAATAGACACGCGCAACAGCACCACGCGCTGGAGCACCGTCGGCGCGAGCACCAATATTATTGAAGCCTCCTGGCGTGCCCTGGCTGACTCGATGGAGTATGGTTTGATGGTGGCACATTGAAAGCCAATATCACCCTCCTCCCAGGCGACGGCATCGGCCCCGAAGTAATCGGCGAAGCCGCCCGCGTGCTGGATATAATTGCCAGCAAATTTCATCATGTCTTCAACTTCACTGAGCGTCTGATGGGTGGATGTTCGATTGATAAATACGGTTCATCGCTCACCGATGAAACCCTCGCCGATTGCAAATCTGCGGATGGAGCTCTTCTCGGCGCAGTGGGCGGACCCAAATGGGATGATCCCAACGCGAAGGATCGTCCCGAACGCGGATTGCTTGCACTCCGCAAAGGACTCGGCGTGTTTGCGAATCTGCGTCCCGTCAAAGTTCATCCCGCTTTGATCGATTCGTCGCCGCTCAAGCCTGAGAGACTCAAAGGCGTGGATATCATCGTTGTGCGCGAGTTGACGGGCGGCTTGTATTTCGGTCAACCCAAAATGCGCGAGATGAAAGATGGTCATGAGCGTGCGGTGGATACACTCGAGTATTACGATTACGAGATCAGACGTGTTGTGGAACTCGCGTTCAGTCTTGCCAAAGGTCGCAAAAAGAAAGTATCGTCGGTGGATAAGGCAAATGTGTTGGAATCATCACGTTTATGGAGACAGATCGCGACTCAAATCGGGAAGAAGAATCCTGATATTGACCTTGAACATGTTTTGGTGGACACCGCTTCAATGAAACTGATTACTGCTCCCGCTTCAATGGATGTTATCGTCACTGAAAACATGTTTGGCGATATTCTCACGGATGAAGCGTCTGTGTTGGCGGGATCGATGGGGATGTTGCCCTCCGCCAGTTTAGGGGAATCAGGCGTCGGGTTGTACGAACCGATTCACGGGTCTGCTCCAGATATTGCGGGAAAAGGAATCGCGAATCCGATTGGCACGATTCTTTCATCCGCATTGATGTTGCGTCATTCACTTAAGTTAGAATCTGAAGCGTCTGCGATTGAAAAGGCTGTCGAGCAGACCATCACGGACGGCGCGCGTACCGCAGACATCGGCGGCGAATTATCAACCCGTCAGATGACGGATGAAATTATTAAAAGACTGTAGTAATGGCTTCAGCCGTTCTATGTGCGACTGAAGTCGCCACTACACAACTAAAAGTAAAAGGAGATAATCTTATGGGCATGGAATCAAAATTTATCTGGATGGACGGCGAACTGGTGGAGTTTGAAAAAGCCACCGTGCATATTCTCAACCCCGCCATGCATTACGGCGCGGCAGTGTTCGAAGGCATTCGCGCTTATAACACCGCGAATGGACCCGCCGTTTTCCGCCTGCGCGAACATGCAGAACGCCTGCTTGATTCTGCGCGCGTGTTTGGCATTCGCGAGTTTTCATTTACCGTTGATGATATTGTGAAAGCGGCGAAGGACACCGTGCGCGTAAACGGATTCACGGATTGTTATATTCGCCCGTTGTTATATCTCAAGGGCGGCGCGTGGAATCTCAATGTGGACGCGGGCAAAGCCGCGCTCGCAATAGCTGTATGGCAATGGAGTAACTATCTTGGCGAGGAGGCGCTTGCAAAGGGAATTCGCGCGAATATCTCTTCGTATACGCGGCATCATCCGAACGTGAGCATGACCAAGGCAAAGATCGCAGGAAATTACGCAAACAGTTTTCTTGCGAAGACAGAATCGGAGCGACTTGGTTTTCAGGAAGCCATCATGCTCGACCCGCAGGGATATGTCGCCGAATGTACGGGCGAGAATCTCTTCGTGGTGCGCCGCGGCAAAATTATCACGCCGTCCACTGCGCCAGTGTTGGAGGGCATCACGCGTCACACGGTTTTTACAATTGCAAAAGATTTGGGATATGATGTGCTTGAGCAACCCATCTCGCGCGACCAACTTTACATAGCGGATGAAGTCTTCGTGTGCGGGACTGCCGCCGAGTGCATCGGCTTGAGCGAAATTGACTTCCGCACGATTGGCAATGGCAGGACAGGTGAAGTGACGCGCAAGATTCAGGATGTGTATCACGACGCGATTCGCGGCAAGATTGCCAAGTATGAAGAGTGGTGCGATTATGTGGAAGAGAAGGTCAAAGCCTGATTATAGAGTGCCGCATAATTATCTAAACTGAAGCCTTGGATTTTAGCCTGGGATTCATTTCAAAAAGTTTAGCAATTAATGAGACGAGCGGTAGTCCAATAGTTCAGCGCCATTGGAGGCGCGTGTGATATAAATCTCTGGGTGAAGACCTGTTTCGATTTCATAGCCCCTCGCAAGCGAACGAGCGAACTCATCCGTTTCCTCACGTGCAACCAGATTGACTGCGCATCCCCCGAAACCCGCGCCCGTGAGACGCGCGCCGTAACATCCTTCAAGCGATTGCGCGATGCGAACCATTGCATCCAACTCTGGGCATGAGACTTCGTACAAGTCACGCAGACTGATGTGACATTCGTTCATCAGCTCGCCAAAGTGTTTGACGTTTCCCGCCTCAAGCAAAGCCTGAGCCTGATTCGACCTCTCGATCTCCTCCACCACGTGACGCGCTCGCTTCGAGACTTCATCTGGAAGTTTTTTCGATAAACGATTGAAATTTTCCACGCCGACATCGCGCAAAGATTTAATGATTGGCAAATCCTGTCGCAACAATCGCACAGCCTCTTCGCATGCGGCGCGGCGTTTATTGTATTCGCCAGTTGTGAGTTTGCGGCGCACTGTTGTATCTGCAATGATAATGGCAATATTTTCTGGCAATAGGATTGATTTCCATTCCAGTGAGCGGCAATCGAGCAGGAGCAGATTATTTTCCACGCCACACGCGGACGCGAACTGGTCCATAATGCCGCATTGAACGCCAACGTATTGGTTCTCCGCTTTTTGTCCGAGCAAGGCGCGTTGCATGGTAGGCAACGTCCAGCCGCCGAGGGTCTGCCATGCGATCATAAAAGCCATCTCAACTGAAGCGGACGAACTCAAACCAGAACCGCGCGGCACGTTGGATGTATAAACCGCGTTCATCATGGGAACGGAAAGATTATTTTCAAGAAGCGTCCACATCACGCCTCCGGGATAATGCGCCCAATCGGGCAGGGGGGATGAATCCGTTTGGGTTTTTGACGGGATCGTTTGAGGGGAGAAAGAAGCGCGTTGGTTTAAATCCACAGCCTCAAGCGTGGTGTGATGCGACCTCGTCGGTGAGAACGCGAGATAAGTGGCGCGGTCAATCGCGGCCGGCAAAACGAATCCGTCGTTATAATCCACGTGCTCACCAAGAAGGTTGACGCGGCCAGGCGCGCGGGCGATGTGCGCGGGCTGGTGTCCAAACGTTTTGTAAAAGATGCTTTTCAGACGTTCGATGATTTCCATATGGGTTATTGTAACAAGTTACCTGCAGGTTGACGACATAGAAGTTGTTTTGATACACTGCATTCTTCATTCATGAGCAAAGAGGATGGTCTGATGCAAAGCCTTAACCTTCAATTTGATTTGATCCGCCAGTCGCCCACGATCGCGATGGGAGACCGCATCATTGCGCTAAAAGACAGCGGACGCAAAATTATCGGCCTGCAAGTGGGCGACCCTGACTTCGCGACCCCGCAACCAGTGATCGATGTTGCAATGAAAGCGATGCGAGACGGTCTGACTCATTACGGACCCAGCCGCGGCTTTCTGGACCTGAGGCGGGCGGCCGCTTCCAAACTAGATCGCGATCATGGCCTTTCCTATGACCCGCAAAAAGAGATAATAATTACGCACGGCGGCATCCATGCTTATTATCTTGCAATGCAATCCATTTTAAATCCTGGCGACGATGTTTTAATCCCAGACCCAAGTTGGGGGACTCATGTCAATATGGCAACGATGTTGCGTGGCAATGTGATACGCGTTCCCGCGCCCGCAGAAAATGGTTTTATTCCATATTTTGAATCCTGGGAAAAAGCATTGACTCTAAAGACGCGCGTCATCGTGTTGAATTATCCGTCAAACCCGACGGGCGCGTATCCCACACGCGAGTATTTGCAAAAATTGCAGGACTTTGCCGCAGCAAATAATTTATGGATCATCAGTGATGCGGTTTATGAAAATCTATATTATGGTGAGAAGCCAGTGAGTGTGGCGACATTCGATGGTGCCAAGGAACGAACCATTTTGGTAAACAGCCTTTCCAAATCCTATGCAATGACAGGCTGGCGCGTGGGATATCTCGCTGCGCCTGAGTCGGTGATCGAGAACGCGTTGAAGGCAGGACAAAACTCCATTACGTGCGTCGCGCCATTTATTCAGAAAGCCGCGGCTTTTGCACTAACTGATCCGCAAATCCAACAGGATGTGGAAGCCATGTGTGCTGCGTACGCTCGTCGCAGGGAAATGGTGATGCAGATTTCACGTGAGTTGGAAAGCGAAAAGGTTTTGGTCACGCCACCCCAAGGCGCTTTTTACTTCTTCCTTGACCTTCGTCCGTTGAAAATGACCTCGCTCGAAATCTGCGAGAGGATTCTCGACGAAGCAGGCGTGGGACTTGTCCCTGGCTCCGCGTTTGGTGAGCAGGGCGAAGGCTTTGTCCGCATGACGATTGCAGCATCGGACGAAGATGTTGAGGCGGGATTTCGAAAAATTGTGGAGTGGGCTGAAAGGCAATAATCGATCAGAAGAGTATAATTCTTCAACTCATTCTTTCTTTTCCAAGAGGGCCCACTGATGCGTGCTTTAATCAAAAATGAATGGTCAATCCTTGTCATTGCGCTGGTTGCCAGTATATTAACTGCCGTTCTCACATTTACACATGTCAATGCTTTGCTGACCTTTTTATTGAGTGCCATTGCGCTTGCAACGCTGGCAATGGTGGTGGGAGAAGCCACTGAACAACTTGGGAATTTTTTGGGACCAGGCGCCACAGGTGTGGTGCAAGCAAGCGTTGCGAGTATGCCGGAGTTATTTGTCAGCTTCTTTGCGTTGCAGGCAGGTCTGATTACTCTTGTGCAGTCTGCTTTGGTTGGGTCTATTCTTGCTAATAGTTTACTAGTGATGGGTCTGGCTTTTTTATTGGGAGGTAGGAAAAATGGTACGCAAAAATTCAGGTCTGAAACACCGCGTGCAATTGTTATCTTGATGGTTCTTGCAGTGTCAGCGCTGGTCGTCCCTACCCTTGCGCACTCACTGCATACTCCTGCGGCGGCGCACGAAGAGACATTAAGTATTGCAAGTGCCATTGTTTTATTGATCGTCTTCATTGCAAGTATTCCATTCTCTTTACAAGGGGGGCCGATCGTTGAGGCTATACAGCCAACAGATGATACGGAAAAACCTTGGTCAATCACGCGGGTTATTTCGGTACTGGCAGTCGCAGGTATCTCCGCTGCGTTCGTGTCAGACTGGTTTGTGAAGGCACTCGAGCCTGCCATTGAAACATTGCATATCTCGCAGGCATTTGCAGGTCTGGTGGTCGTTGCGATTGCAGGGAACGCGGTGGAAAATGTGGTTGGCATCCAGCTGGCCATAAAAAATAAAATGGACTATGCCATCAGCGTCATAATGAATAGCTCCCTGCAGGTCGCTCTTGGTCTGACCCCGATCCTGGTCCTGCTCTCATTCTTTTTCACCCCTGTTGCATTGACTCTCGTCCTGCCTCCGTTATTGGTCGTCGGCCTGGCGCTGACTGCTATCCTGAGCGCCTTGATTGTATACGATGGCGAATCCAATTGGCTGGAGGGACTTGCTTTGATCGGTCTCTACGCCATGATTGCAATGTCATTTTGGTGGGGGTGACCAAGTACTCCAATGAAAATTGCATTTCAGGGCGAACCAGGTGCGTACAGCGAACAGGCTGTATTTAATTATTTCGGCGATGTGGAGACTCAGCCCTGCGAGTCGTTTGACGCGGTTTTTGATTCTGTTGTTTCAGGCGCGTGCTCATTCGCTTTGATCCCGATTGAGAATTCGCTGGCTGGAAGTATTCACCAAAATTACGATTTGCTCTTGCGCCATGATTTGTATATCGTCGGTGAGTACCTCTTGCGCGTGCAGCATTGTTTGATTGTACTGCCGGGCGTGAAAAAAACGGACATCGAAATAGTAATTAGTCATCCGCAGGCACTGGGACAGTGCGCGGGATATTTGCGCGGATTGGGTGTGAAGTCCGAATCTGTTTACGATACAGCTGGAAGTGTGAAGATGTTGAAGGAATTAGGCGCGCGTGATACTGCCGCGATTGCTTCCCGCCGCGCTGCTGAAATTTATGGAATGCAAATCCTTGAAGAAGGGATCGAAGACAATCCAGAAAATTACACGCGCTTTCTTGCGATTTCAAAGATAGCAGTGAAACCGGAAGGCGAAGCGAAAACCTCCATTGTATTCACGCTGCAGAACCAGCCTGGCGCGTTGTTCAAAGCCCTAAGTGTCTTTGCCCTGCGTGATATAGACCTGACCAAGATCGAGTCGCGTCCGTTGATCGGCAAGCCGTGGGAATACCTGTTTTACGTTGACTTCATCGGCGCGACACATGACGACAGCGCGCGCAAAGCGCTTGACCACTTGAGCGAATACGCGTTAATGATGAGGGTGCTGGGGTCATATCCAATTTTCCCGCGACGATAATGCTTCGAGCGCTCAGTTGTCGCTTGTGATCAAGAACCCTGCTGCTAACAATCCCGCATACAACACTTTATAAATAACCAAGGCAGTCGGGTTTCCGTTACTTGTCGTCGGGTGGATCAAATTCAACGACACAATCAGAATCAGCCCGTAAACCGCCCATCCCTTTATGACATCGCGAGTCGAGTTCCCATATCAACATCTCATCAAGTTGGGTTTCACCGCCAAAGCCTTCATTTATATTTAAAAACCATTTTACCTTTGCCAGCAGATTTTGCCCCGTAGATTCAAGTATGAAGTGCAACTTTGCAGGCAGCCAAAAGAGATAAGCTGA
>CAZIYY010000089.1:0-20165 GCA_964543585.1 uncultured Anaerolinea sp.
CTTCGGGTGCAAGAATCCAATCAAGATATTCCTTGACAACTCCCGTCGGTTTTCCGTCGGTGTACATGTAAAGGTCACGCGCAATCGCATAACTTTTATCGTTCACCGTTAGGATGGACGGCAATACATACGCGCCGCCCGCCTCTTTTGCAATCGCGATCATCTTGAGATCATCAGGCACATAGCCAAGACCATCATAGCCGATCGCGTTTGGGTTTTGTCGCACTTCAGCAATGATTCCTTCGGAGGATGGAAGCAGGAGTGTGTCCATTGAGAAAAGCGTTTTATCTTCTTTACTGCTCAGGCGCAAAACGGTTTCCAAAAAATAAACATGCGTGCCTGAATTGGTTTCGCGCGACAGCCGCACGATAGGTCGGTCGTCGCCGCCGACTTCAGACCAGTTGGTGATCTCCCCGCTGTAAATATCTGAAATTTGTTGCAGGGTTAATTCGTTGACGGGGTTTTCAGGATTCACAATGACGGCAATCGCATCGCGCGCGATGATATGTTCAACAGGTTCGATGCCATTGGCTTTCGCCTCATCAACTTCCTCCCCTTTGATCTGGCGGGATGCGTTGGCGATATCCACAGTGCCGTTGATGAGAGAAGCGATTCCGGTCCCCGACCCTCCGCCTGTTACCGATATGCGGACATCTGGATGCTCGCCCTGATATTTCTCCGCCCATGCGAGCGCTAGATTGACAATGGTATCCGAGCCTTTGTTCTCAATATACTTTGCCTGAGAATCAGGTGCGGCCTCCGCTGATGAGGCAGGACCGCATGATGTGAGGATGAAAGAGGAAAGAAGAAAGAGAGCAATGACGCGTTTCATTGAATGAATTATAGTCGAAAGAGGTATACAGGGAAACAGGAACATGGAAGAAGCTGGGTTTTAATGTGTTGTATAATTGCATTAGACTTGCTTGTAAAGGAAATATTCTGTGAAGGTTCCTCATCCCATTCCCTATCAAGGCAGCAAGCGAAATCTTGCGAAATACATCCTGCCGTTTCTCCCGCAAGATGTTGATATTTTGTTCGAACCTTTTGCGGGTTCGGCGGCGATTTCGATTGCAGCGGCTTTTCACCAGAAAGCCGCGCGCTTTCATATCAACGATGTAAATCAGCCGCTGATTGCATTATGGAATGAAATTATTAATCATCCAAAGATAATTTCAGAGCAATATAAAAACCTCTGGTTAAAACAACAGGGGAACGAAAGAAAATATTACGATTTTGTGCGCGATGAATTCAACAAAACAAAACGCCCAGATTATTTGCTTTATCTACTGGCGCGTTGCGTAAAAGCGTCCGTGCGTTACAACGCGAATGGTGAATTTAATCAAAGCCCAGACAATCGTCGTTTGGGGCGCAACCCACGGCAAATGACGGATGATATTTTATTTGTCTCAAAACTTTTATTTGGAAAAGCCGCAACAACCAGCCAGGACTACAAGGAAACACTTGCCCTTGCCAAGCCGACCGACCTTGTTTACATGGATCCACCATATCAGGGTGTCTGCGCGACGGGCGACCCGCGCTATTTTAGCGGGATTGATTTTGATGAATTTATGCAGGAATTAAAAAAACTCAGTAAAAGAAATATCCCTTTTATTTTGAGTTACGATGGGCGGACAGGGAAAAAATCCTACGGTCAGAGTTTGCCAGAGGAACTTGATATGTATCGCCTTGAAGTAGACGCGGGGCGTTCCACGCAAGCGACATTGCTTGGCAGAGATGATGTCACTTTTGAATCTGTTTATCTGTCCAAAAACCTAGGTGAACAACTAGGAATTGAGCCAATCCATATTCTCGAAAAGAAAAAGACTCGTCAGCCCGCTCTTTTTGAGTTCTAAATTATCGAGGGATACTCAATGGCGAAAGCGTCAAAGCAGAATAAGGAAATAAAGCAACTGCTGAAACAAATCTCGAATAAACGCGCTCGCATTGTGATTGAGCATATTCTTGGACACGGGTTTATCACCACAGAAGAACTTGAGAAAACATACGGCTACAATCACCCGCCGCGAGCGGCGCGAGATGTGCGTGAATCGGGAATTCCGTTGGAAACATTTCGCGTCAAGGATACTGAAGGACGAACGATCGCTGCTTATCGCTTTGGCGATTTGACCCAAGTCCGTAAAGGTAGACTACAAGGCAGGCAAACCTTCCCCAAAAATTTCAAGGATACACTGTACGAAAAGCAAGGCGGCAAATGCGGGATTTGTTCAGGCAGATTTGAGGCGCGCTATTTGCAAGTTGACCACCGCGTACCTTATGAAGTCGCGGGCGATACGCAGGAAGAATTGAATCCAGAACATTTCATGCTGTTATGTGGATCATGTAATCGCGCTAAATCATGGTCCTGCGAACACTGCGAAAATTGGCTGAATGAGAAATCTCCAAATATTTGTTTGACATGCTATTGGGCAAATCCCGAAAACTATATCCATATTTCTTTGCGCGAAATTAGAAGAGCGGATATTGTTTGGGAAAAAGATGAAATTCAAGTTTACGAAAAACTGAAACAACAAGCCCAGCAGAGTCAAGCGCCACTTCCAGAGTTTGTGAAGAAGGCTGTGAAAAAGTTTGTGAACGAATGAATAATACCCATCTTTCTTTGATAAAATCGACCCATGACTATAACCCCCTCTGTCTTCTCCGTTCAAAGCCTTGATTTTTATTACGGCGCTTCAAAGGCGCTTTCACAGATCAACATCGAGATCGAGCCGCGTAAGGTGACCGCGCTGATTGGACCATCGGGATGCGGCAAGTCCACGTTTTTGCGTTGCCTGAATCGCATGAACGATACAATTGCAGGCACCCGTGTAGATGGGAAAATTTTGTTGAATGGGCAGGATATTTACAACGAGGAGATGGATGTGGTCAACCTGCGTCAACGCGTGGGCATGGTATTTCAGAAGCCAAACCCATTCCCCCAACCCATTTATGATAACGTGGCATTTGGTCCGCGCGTGATGGGCATGGATGTGAAGATGGATGAGGTGGTGGAAAAATCCCTGCGCGCGGCGGCGTTGTGGGATGAGGTAAAGGATAACTTGAAGTCCGACGCGCTCGGTCTTTCGCTGGGCCAACAGCAGAGGTTATGTATTGCCCGTGTCGTTGCGGTGCAGCCGGAAGTGATCCTGATGGATGAGTCAACATCCGCGCTTGACCCGATTGCCACCTTGCGCGTGGAGGAACTAATCGCAGAGTTGAAGAAGGATTATACAATTGTGATCGTCACACATAACATGCAACAAGCCGCGCGCGTCTCGGATTCTACAGGCTTGTTCTGGCTGGGTGAACTGGTTGAATTTTCAAATACAAATGATATTTTCACAAGACCGAAACAGGAATTGACGGAGGCATATATTACGGGGAGGATGGGATGATCTTGGCCGCCGTCCACAGGATGCTTCGCAAAGGATGTTGCTTGAGCCAATATAGCCAATAAAAAAATCTGCCAGCATTTTCTGGCAGATTTTTCATTACCCTTCGTGTTTTTGTGGATGCCAGAACTCATCGTCGGTGGATTTGATCTCTTTCATCTCACCCGTGACGATGAAAACAGTCCGTTCGCAGATGTTCGTCACACGGTCAGCGACGCGTTCGAGATTATGCGCCACCCACAGGAGCCAGTTCGCGCGTTCGATGGTTTTGGGGTCCTGGATGACAAAGGTCATTAATTCGCGGTAGACCTGATTGTAAAGCGCGTCCACTTCATCGTCCTGCACGGGGATGGATTTTGCCGCTTCCACATCTTCGTTGACGAACGCGGTCAGCGCGTGGTGGAGCATGTCCACGCCGATTTGCGCCATGCGCGGGACGTCAATGAGCGGCTTGAGCAGGGGCTCATCACCCATGCGGATGTTGATATTGGCGATGCCTTTGGCATAATCGCCCATGCGCTCCAGTTCTGAGATGATTTCCATGCAGGATGCCAACAGGCGCAAGTCATGTGCCATCGGCTGTTGTGTGGCGATCAGGACCATCAGCTGGTTTTCGATGTCAAATCGTTTCTTGTTGATTTCCCTATCTTCATCGAATATCTTTTGAGAGGCTTTAATATCGCGCTTCTTCAACGCCTCAACTGAATCAAGAATGGCCTGTTCCACCATACTGCCAAGCACAAGCACGTCGTCTTTCATCTGCTGGATCTCGTGTTCAAAGGTTTTGCGGAGCATTGCGTCCTCGCTTCTTTTTATATTCGTCATATTATATACCCAATTATTAACCAAACCTGCCTGTAACATAGTCTTCGGTGCGTTTGTCTTTGGGGTTCGTGAATATTTTTTTCGTGTCGTCGTATTCGATGACGGTGCCTGAGCGGTCGCCTTCCCCGGAGAGCATCATCATGGCGGTGTAGTCTGAAACGCGCGCAGCTTGCTGCATGTTGTGGGTAACGATGATGATTGCATACTTTTTCTTGAGTTCCTGCATAAGTTCTTCAATGCGCAGTGTGGAGATTGGATCCAGCGCAGAGGCTGGCTCGTCCATCAAAATAATTTCAGGTTGTATGGCGATGGTACGCGCAATACACAGGCGTTGCTGTTGCCCGCCTGAGAGGTCGTAGGCGCTCTGCCTGAGCTTGTCCTTGACTTCGTCCCAAAGCGCTGCACTGCGCAGGGATTGTTCCACCAGTTCATCCATGTTTCCCTTGAAGCTGTTGATGCGCGCACCCCAGGCAATATTCTCATAGATTGACTTTGGGAAGGGATTTGGCTTTTGAAAGACCATACCAATCTTGCGGCGGACCTCCACTGGATCAATGTCCTTGCTATAAAGGTTTTGCCCATGCAATCGGATTTCACCAGTCACATAACTGCTTGGTACAAAATCGTTCATGCGATTGAATGAACGCAACAGGGTGGATTTTCCACACCCAGAGGGACCTATGATGGCGGTGATTTTCTGCTTTTCGATTTTGATGTTCACTTCGCTGACAGCTGCAAAACTACCATAGAAAATAAAGAGACTTTTGGTTTCGATTGCATATTCTGTTGACTGGAGATTTTGCATGATTAGTATTTCCTCTGGAAACGATTACGGAGCAATATGGCTGTTGCATTCAAAGTCAGCAACAAGACGAGCAGGACAATGATGGCGCTCGCGGCAATTGCATGGAATTCAGATTGTGCGCGGGTTGTCCATTGGTAGATTTGAATGGGCAAAGCGGTGAACTTCGAGAACAGACTATTTGGGTCAATGCTGATAAAAGTGGATGCACCTACAATAATCAGCGGTGCAGTTTCGCCCAGGGCACGCGAGAGTGCCAGAATGCTTCCTGTAAGAATCCCGGCAATGGCATTTGGCAGCACATGATGCCACACGGTTTGCCATTTGGTTGCGCCTACTCCATATGCCGCCTGGCGTAACGAATCGGGCACGGCTTTGATGGCTTCCTGAGCGTTGATAATGATAAGCGGCAGGACAAGCACGCCCATCGTTAACCCGGCCGAAAGGATGGTGCGTCCGTTCGAATCTGTGACCCCGAACAGGCTCCCGCTTGTCAGCGGCTCCAACACTCGGACAAAGATGGCGAGTCCCAACATGCCATATACAATGCTCGGCACACCAGCGAGATTGTTGATGTTGGTTTGAATGATACGGTTGATGAAATTTTTATCGGCGTATTCTTGCAGATAGATGGCGGCGCCTGTGCCAATGGGTAAGGCGAACAGAAGGGCGATTCCCACCATCCATAGTGAGCCCAGGATGGCGGTGCGGACGCCTGCGAATTCCGCTTTGGATGACATGGGTGTGGTGAGGAACACTGGCGTAATCCATGAACGGAATTCGAGTTTTGCCTTTGGATATTTCTTCGCAACTTCCGCCCGAATTTCTGCCCCTCGTAAAAGAGACTCGGTCATGCTCCAGTTTTGTTTTGTGTCAATTTGTATCAATCGTTCGAGGATTAGTGTGTACAGATCAGCCTTCGAACGTTTCTCCACTGGCTTTTCGTTATCCAACTTTTTGTATGCGCCGGAGGAAAGATTGGCTTTGAGTATCGCCAGCAATTCCTGTTGGTTCAGATCGTCCAGCGGTTTCAATGTGAATTCGGTCGGGTCATTTTTATATTCATAAGCCACGTAGCCGAAAGCGCCATCTATGATGTTGTAGAGCAGTGCGGCGAGGCTTATGATCGCGATCACCAGCGCGGATAAGAATAGCGCCTGCCAGATGGATGCGGTGCGGTAGCGCCTACTTAAAGATTGGCGAAAGGAATCACCTTCGGGGAAATGATCTTGTCCTGGGTTCATTCATACCTCTGGCGAAATCTGTTAATAACTGCCTGGCTGATAAGATTTAATACCAACGTCACCAGAAACAACATCAAAGCAATGGCGAAGAGACTGTTGTAATCAATCGAGTTGTAACTCAGGTCGCCGCCGCTGATGCGGGCGATGTGGCCCGTCATGGTTTCTGCGGCTTTGAATGGATTAAAGGTGAAGTTGGGTCCTGAGCCTGCGGCAACAGCGACGATCATGGTTTCGCCGACTGCACGGGAGATGCCGATGATGAGCGCCGCGCCGATGCCTGACAATGCGGCGGGCAGGACGACTTGTATACTGGTTTCGAATTTTGTTGCGCCCATGGCGTATGCGCCTTCACGCAGGGCACGCGGCACTCCACTCAACGCGTCCTCGCTCATGGAAGAGATAAGTGGCAGGATCATGATGCCCATCACAATACCTGCAGATGCCATGTTATAGACTTCCACACCCTCCCCGAAAATCTTTTGCAGGAGAGGGGTCATGAACAGCAAGGCAAAATATCCGTACACAACGGTTGGGATACCTGCGAGGATCTCAAGGATGGGTTTTAACGCTGACCGCTCTCTCAGGGAGGCATATTCACTTAGAAACAGGGCAGCTGCCAATCCGAGAGGCAGCGAGACACATATCGCAATGAAACTGGTGATCAGGGTTGAAGTCACAAGCGGCCAGATTCCGAAATGCCCAATCCCTGGTGACCATTCTGTTGTACCCAAAAATTTAGCGAATGTCACTTCAGGATCGCTGAAGAACAGCCAGGCTTCCTTGCCCAATTCGTATACGATGGCGAGTGTGATGAAAATGGATAAAAACCCTGCAATGAACAGCAGGTTTTGAATCACACTTTCACCGAGGCGTACTTTCTTTTTTAGGTCGAGCGGATGAAAATTTTGATTTTCCATAATTGTGTTTTCTTGTTTCATTTTTGCACTATGATTCCATGCAGTAGCGCTTTATAGCACGAATGGGCTGGCCTCATTTTGAGAGACCAGCCCTGTGTACTCAATTAGGTCTTTCTTTTAGTTACCAGTGGCAGACATCCAAGCATCCAGTGAGGCTTGCAGATCAGCATCAGGGGCAGGGAAGTAACCTACATCGCTGATTTCATTGTCAACATTGCTCAAATAGAAGTAGATGAAAGCGGCTACCTGCGGCTTCTCTTTGAGGATGTTTGCATCCGAATAGATGAAGAGCGGGCGGGAAATTGGATAGGTGCCGTCATCCACAGTTGCCTGGCTGGGTTCAACGCCCTCGACTGCCACAGCCTTCAACTTGCCTTGATTTTCATTGAAATAGGCGAAGCCGAAGTAACCGATGGCATATTTGGAGCCTTCCACACCCTGGACCAGCACGTTGTCATCTTCAGAGAACTGCGCGCCTGGAGCGCCGAGCAGACCGGCTTTTCCGGCAGCGATGTCAGCCTTGCCATCGGCATTGAGGTAGAGTGGGGCAACAACAACTTCGTTGAAGTAATCGAAGGTGCCACTATCAGCGCCAGGACCGTAAACCAAAATGGCTTCAGCAGGGAAGGAAGGATCAACTTCGTTCCATTTGGTGAACTGAGCCGTGAAGATTTTGCCGAGTTGTTCCTTGCTGAGAGCGGTGACGAAATCATTTTCGGCGCTTATAACCACTGTGAGCGCGTCAGTACCAACGCGGAACCCAATTGGGTCACGCGGTGTTGCCAGGGCTTTGCAAAGTTCTACTTCGCTGTCCTTGATCTTGCGGGAAGCGTTGGAGACGTCAGTCTCACCGGTCTTGCAGAAGCGCTCAAAACCAGCGCCAGTGCCGATGCTATCCACGGTGATATTACCGGTGTAGCCCTCCTGTTGAAAGAGTTCAGCCATGCGCTCTGAGAGCGGGAACACAGTGGAGGAACCGGCGGTAACGATGTCACCTGAAACGGCGTCGGGCGCGTACATTGCCATCGGGTCTTCGGTGGGAGCAACGGTTGGCTCAGGGGCAGTGGTGGGTTCAGCAGGGGCGACAGTCGGTTCAACGACAGGCGCTTCAGTGGCGGGCGCGCCACACGCGGCAAGCACGAAACTCATTACAACGAACACAAACATAAACGTACGAACTAATTTGGTCATTTCTTTTTTCTCCTTAAAATTTTGTACATTCAAATCTTATCAAGCGGTGTTTAAGGTCAAGAGAAGAACAGGTTAACGTCTTGTTAAAGGTTTTATCCTGGAGTCAAGGAACTTGCTCCTTAAATGCGGACAGCGCCCACAGGGCAAGTGAGCTGTCCGACTCCAGAGTCTAAAATAATTGCCCGCCACTCAGCAGTGGCGGGCAATTTCCCCGGTTGGGGACTAAAAAAGAGGAGGAGAGAATGTGGAACGTTGCTTCTGACCGGTTCAGAAAACTGGCAACAAAGCAACGCGAATCGCTTCATAAATGGACTATGATCTTCTTTTCAAAATTATGCCCTTCCTTATACATCTTCATTACGCTGGTGGGCTTCCATAAAGGTCCCCCAGAAAATAAGAAATGTAAACAGGGCGATTACAATGTAAATTCCAAAATAAGTTTGCAGCATTTGGACCTCCAGTTCTATCCTTTTGTTTTCAATTCCAAAGTTTGATCAGAAAATAGTAGATGTGATGCGAGATATGGGTTTGACCCATCCTCCCACTGCCAAGTGTTCAGGTCAGTCAATGTGCGATAGGCAGTGTGGTCTAATTGCAGAGGCGTGATCGAGACAAATCCTTCGGCAAGCGCACCGACATCCGTGCCGCGTTCGGGGACACCCGTTGGCGCATCGCCACCGATCCAGTAATAAGAACGGCCGCGCGGATCAGTCCGTTCATCCAACCGGCTGTGATAGACGCGTAAGCCCTGCCGCGTGATTTTGATGCCGCGGATTTTTTCCTCAGGAAGAAGCGGCACATTAACATTTAGCAGGATTTCGCCAGAAAGGCCGTTCCCGATCACCTGTTGAATTATTTTTCCAACCATGCGCGCCGCGGGACCATAATCAATCTCGCCAATAGATCCATCCACGGTTTCAAGGGAAACTGCAATACCAGGTATGCCCGCGATGACTGCCTCCATTGCCGCGGTCACTGTTCCAGAATATGTGACGTCATGCCCAAGGTTTGAACCTGCATTGATCCCTGAAACGACGAGATCAATCGGCTCTTTGAAATAGCCAAGCGTGGCGAGCGCCACGCAGTCCGAAGGCGCGCCATCGCTGGCAAATGCCTGTGTTCCATCCGCAAGGCGGATTTCTTTGACGCGTAATGCGCGGTCGAGTGTTTTGACGTGTCCGCCGCCCGACCAGTTGCGATCCGGTGCGAGGATGCTGACTTTGCCGAGTTTTCGTATTTCCTGCGCGAGGGCAAGCAATCCGGGGGCAGATACGCCGTCATCGTTCGTGACGAGAATATGTTTGCTCATTCGCTTATTTGCCCCCCGCCAGGAACCCGCGGCGTTTTTGTGCCGTATCTATTGCGATAACAATAATAAAACTGAAAATCATCAAACCAAGAATGATCGTTTCCATTTTGTCCTCTATCCTTATTGAGTTGCCACTGACCATCTGGTGAAGGCGCTTCCCACATAATTGGTAGCCCAGCTTCCAAGAATGCGGACTGAGTTCCATTCCTTCTGTTGATGGGTTGTGGTCGTTCCTTGTTGAAGCGCATTAATCAGATCAGATGCAGTGCATCCAGGGAATCCTGTCAAGCCGAGTCCAATTGCTTCCACGATATGCGCGTCACTGCTGGCTGTTTGTGTGATGTCGAATTGTTCTGCAAGGATGCGGGCATAGTGATTGCTCATTTTGTCGAGGGTTGTAGCGTTGCATGTTTCTATGGCGATCAGAATTCGCGCCGCGTCAGGGTCGCGAAGCGCCCTTAAGATCGAATAGGCGCTTAAACTCTTCATTCCTATTCCACCTGCCATGGGATGCGGGGCAATGCAGAAGCCGCCAACTTCACCGACTTTTAGAATCGTTTCAATGAGTGACATATCTCGTTCAATTTTCCCCATAACATTCAACGCCAGCAGGTCGCCTTCTGAAGTTGTGACTTCAATGCCGGGAATTACTTCCACTCCGTATTTGGGCGCCAGTTCCAGGGCTTTTAGCGAACCAGTGATTTCATCATGATCGGTGACTGCGATAATGTCTAAACCAATTTGTTTGGCGCGTGCCAACACGGCAGGGACGGAGGCTGTGCCGTCGTAACTGTAAATTGTGTGAATGTGCAAATCAGCAAATCCCATATTTACTCCTTTTTATACACTCTTAGTGTAGCAAGGAGTAGTTAAGGACAAATCAAGGGCGGTTTAAGAGTTGGTTAACATATTTCCGCCTGTAAAGGCGGCCATATTAAGACACAAGAGCCTGGGAGGAGACCAGGCTCTTGTGCGGAGGAGAGGAGAAGAATGAAAAGTTTTCTCAGTGCGTCCGGCGTCGCTTTGTTATTTCAGCCTGCTGGTATAGAAAGGCATGCCGTTTCCGTCCTGTATCAACGAGGATGACCACTAACATTGCAGACACTGTTAAGACCAAGAATATTTCCATGCCCATAGGATAGCATGGAACCTCAAATCCGCGTTTTGCAGTGAACTAACAACGGCAAAACAAATATGAAAAGCCGATTTTTGAAAGTTTGGTGCCCTGATCCTGCCAGACCCTGTTTACCAATCGTTAACAAGCCCATCTAAGGGTGTTAATTATCCTGTGTTAAATTAGGATAGCCCTAATACATCGGTCTGGAAATAATTCATGTCACTACAAACTTTCTGCCAGGAAATAAAAAATGAGGTCCTTCTGTTGGGTAGTATGGTGGAACAGGCCGTCATGGAATCTGCGGAAGCGTTTCGAGATCGAGACTTCCATCATCGTTCTCATGGCCACCCAACAACCCGTCGCCCGCGATCTGCGCTCGCTTGCCGCTAGCCTTGATATTTGCACTGAACTCGAGCGCATGGGCGATTACGCAAAAGAGATCGCGAACATCAATATCCGTTCAGAGGGGTTGAGCCTGCCGGACATACTGAAGGATATTTATTCCATGGCTGAAAAAGATATGGATATGCTTCACCGCGCAATGACAACCTTTGCCGATGAGGATATGCAGGCCGCAAAGAACATCATTCTGGAAAATGATGTGATTGATGAGTGTTATACTCGACTCTATTATGATGCAGTCAACAATGTGTTGGGGGATCCGAGAAATATCGAGCGCGCGAATTATGTCATATGGGTTGCTCATAACCTTGAAAGATTAGGAGACCGTGTGACCAACATCTGTGAACGTGTCATCTACATTGTCACGGGAGAACGCCCGGAGTTGGCTTCCGTGCCTAGGGAGTTTCGGCCCTCGCCTGTTGAGAACTAATGTTGAAAATTTCTGCTATTGACGTGGGGTCAAATGCCATGCGCATGGTGGTTGGCGAAGTGGACGAATCCTGGCAGGTGAACACGATCGAGAATATTCGTCTGCCGGTGCGCCTTGGCGAGGATGTTTTTGGCAAGGGTCATCTGGAGGAAAAAACCATTCAGCGGACAGAGGAAGCCTTTCTGCGTTTTAAGCACGTCGCGGATAGTTTTGGCGTTCATCGTCTGCGCGCCGTTGCAACAAGCGCGGCGCGGGAGGCCGCGAACGGTGATCTCCTGATTGATCGGGTTCTTCGAACCAGCGGAATCGAAATCGAAATCATCAGTGGGGACGAGGAGGCCCGTCTCATCCATTTGGCGGTATCTCACACTCTTGATCTCAAAAATAGACGTACTTTATTGATTGATATCGGTGGCGGCAGTGTTGAGGTCACTACTTCCACAGGGCGGAACATTATTTCGACTGACAGCTATAACCTGGGAACAGTGCGCCTGTTGGAAAAACTGGATACGAAGAATAAATCCAAACACCCTTTCGGAAAACTGGTGCGTGAATACGCGGAAGCCGCGCGTTATCGCATCAAGCAGGATCTTGGGGAGGAGAAAATCCAGATTTGCGCGGGAACAGGCGGAAACGTGGAAGAGATCGGGCGTCTGCGTCAAAAATTATTCAAAGCGGAGAGCGATCGCTTTGTCACATTGGAAGAACTCGGGGAGTTGATCGAACGCCTCAACCGTATGAGTTATGAAGAGCGCATCAGCAAGTTGAAGCTTCGCCCCGACCGCGCGGATGTGATCCTGCCCGCTTCCATTGTTCTGCATTTGATCGCCAGCGAGGCTGGAGTAAAACAAATCGCAATTCCCAATGTCGGTTTGAAGGATGGGATTCTGCTGGATATTGCCGAGGATCTTTCGAAAAGCCTGCGCTCCCAACGCAGGGAACAGGTTTGGGAATCTGCCCTGCACATGGGACGCAAATACCAGTTCGACGAGAAACACGCGTGCCTGACCGCCAAACTGGCTGCGCGCCTCTTTGATCAGTCCCAACCGCTTCACAACCTGGATGGTAGCAATCTGCTTCTGCTCGAGACAGGAGCTCTACTGCATGACATTGGTCATTTTATCAACACAGTCGATCACGATAAACATGGTTATTACCTATTGAGTGCCCATCACCTGATTGGTCTTACGATGCGCGAACAGAATATTGTTGCCAACCTCGTTCGTTATCATCGAAACCAGCCACCATCACCCGACGATCAGAACCTTAAGTCCTTGCCGCAGAAGGACCGCCTGGTCGTTATCAAACTTTGCGCGCTCTTGCGACTTGCAGATTCAATCGATGTCAGCCACACCAGTCATATATCAGATGTGACCCTCATGGAAACCAGGTCGGGCTGGGGGATGAAGATCGCTGGCAAAAGCGAATTGATGCTCGAAAATTGGGCATTCGATAAGCGCAAATCGCTTTTTCAAGAGGTATTTGGCGTAAACCTGAAAATGGATTGATAGACTGATATGAATACACCTGAGACGAAGGATAATTTCCCAATCCCAATGGCGAGTCAGATCCTGCTCGAAGCGCTCGATAAACGCTGGAAGAATTATCGGGCTCAACTCAAGCGTTGCCGCGCCGAGTTTTCCAACGAAGCCGTTCACGATTTAAGAACTGCGGCGCGGCGTATGCTCGCCCTCATTCAACTTCTAAATTCGCTCTCGCCGCGGTCGCGTTTACAAAAGTTGAGCCGCGCTTTCAAAGATCAATTGGATGAGTTTGATGATCTGCGTGATACGCAAGTTATCATTGCTGAGGTCTCAGAAACCATACAGGAGCTTCCCCAGCTTCAAAAGTTTCAATATCATCTGCAAATCGTGGAAGAAAACCTCTTAAAAACCCTTCGCAAAAAATTGAAAGTCATCGATCTCTTTGATGTTTCCAAGCGCATTCGTAAGACGCGCGCATCTCTGGAAGCAGAGGCTGATGATAATCTTGTTTTACAAACCCTCCAGGCAGTTGACGATGCGTTTTTATTAACCAAACAACGCCACAGTTGGATTGATTCCGCACAATCCGCCACCATCCATCGCGTACGCATCGCCTTCAAAACGTTTCGTTACATGGTGGAGATCATTCATCCTCTATTAAACGAGTATCCATATGAGAATTTAGAGCGGATGAACGATTATCAGTCTTTGATGGGCGAGATTCAGGATGTTGAAGTCATCATGCAGACTCTTGCGGACTTCCCCTCACACGCCTCCTCCTTCGACCCCTTGCCTGTTCGCCGTTTCTATGAGCGCCGCCACGCCGAAGCCACTTCCGCCTATATCGAAGACATGAACCAGATCGACACCTTCTGGCGTCCCGCGCCAGACCAACCTTTCCCTTGGGAGAAATAACATGAATATTTATATCATCCGCCACGCGATTGCTGTTGACGAAGGGACATCTGGCTATGAAGAAGATAGCCAGCGTCCTCTTACTGATAAAGGTCGCAAGAAAATGCGTCAGATTGCCAAAGGTCTGCGCGCATTAGGTGTACAATTTGACTTAATCCTTTCCAGCCCATATGTCCGCGCAAAGGAAACTGCTGAAATCCTGGCAGATGTGTTCAAAATGAAGAAAAAGATTGCCTTCAGCGAAGGCCTTGTACCAATGGCGGACCCCGAACTTTTGATCCCTGAAGTAGGTGAAAAGTATTCCGTGGATAGTATTGCGCTGGTTGGGCACGAACCACACTTGAGCGCTCTCATAGGTTTACTCACAACAGAGAACACAAAACTTGATATTACCCTCAAAAAAGGCGGGGTGTGTTACCTTTCAGCAGACGATTTGCATCATGAACACCGCGCCACGCTGGAATGGTTATTGACGCCGGGTATACTTGTGGAAATCAGCGATAAATAAGAAAGACATAATGCCCGAAACCATGGATCTTTCCTCTCCTTCTCTTTACATCAATCGAGAACTCAGCCTGCTCGAATTTCAGCGCCGAGTCCTCGAAGAAGCGCAGGATGATCACAATCCTTTGCTTGAACGATTGAAGTTCCTCGCCATTTTCGGCTCGAACATGGACGAGTTTTTCATGGTGCGTGTCTCCGGCATTCGCAAGCAGGTGGAAGCGCGCATCATGGAGGTCTCGCCAGATGGGTTGACTCCGCCCGACGTCCTGGCTGCGACGCGTAAACTCGCTCTCGAAATGTATGGGGACGCATTACGTTGCCTCAATAAAAAGATTCTTCCACGGCTCGACAAAACCGGGATCCATCTGCTGGATTATCGCAAACTCAGTGAGACGCAGGTAAAAAAGGTTGACGATTATTTCAAGGACGTAATTTACCCTATATTGACTCCGCTGGCTCTTGATCCGGGTCATCCTTTTCCGCATATATCAAATTTGAGTCTCAACCTCGCGATCGTAATCCGCGATAAGAAAGGCAATGAAAAATTTGCGCGCCTGAAGGTTCCAAATACCTTACCGCGTATTGTCCCTATTAAACGTTCTTCTGGCAGCGCGCGCAAGGACGGGACAATTCCGCATCACCATTATTTTGTGTGGCTGGAGCAGGCTATCAGCGCGAATCTTGCCTCGCTCTTCCCTGGGCTGGAAGTTGTTGCTGCTTATCCCTTCCGGATTATTCGTGATGCAGATATCGAGATACAGGAAATCGAAGCGGACGACCTGCTCGAAAGCATGCAACAAAGCATTCGCAGACGCAAATTTGGGTCCGTGGTGCAAGCTGAAATTTATGACAGTATGCCCAATAATATTCGCGGATTGTTAATCGAAAACCTTGAGATCAAACAAAATGATGTATATGTTTCACCTGCCCCACTCGGTTTGAGCAGTTTATGGCAGATATACAACGATGTTGAAAGACATGACCTTAAGTTCCCTGTGTATATGCCTGTTGTGCCTAGGGTTTTCGAGAACGCCATGCTGGCAGGCGATATCTTCGAGGCAATCAAACATGAGAATATCCTGTTGCATCAGCCATATGATTCTTTCAACCCTGTAATCGATTTTCTCCGTGCCGCTGCGCGCGACCCGCATGTGCTGGCAATCAAACAGACTGTATATCGGGTTGGACAGAACGCTCCAGTGGTGGAGGCCCTGCTCGAAGCATCCGAACGCGGCAAACAGGTGGCTGTGCTGGTGGAACTAAAGGCGCGCTTCGATGAAGAAAGTAATATTGGCTGGGCGCAGATGCTTGAGCAGGCAGGCGTCCATGTGGTATATGGGTTGATGGGTCTCAAGACCCATTGTAAGATTACCATGGTCGTAAGGAAGGAAGGGGATGGCATTCGTCGTTATCTTCATCTTGCCACCGGGAATTACAATGCCGTTACATCTCGTATTTATGAAGACATTGGAATTTTCACTTGTGACGAAGCTATTGGCTCGGATGTCACCGATCTCTTCAATTATCTGACCGGTTATTCCACAAAACAGGATTACAAGAAACTGCTTGTTGCCCCGGTCAATTTACGCAAGGGGTTGGAGAAATTAATTCGACACGAGATCGAACACGCGCGCGCAGGCCGCAAGGCGCATCTGATCTTTAAAGTCAATTCAATTGTTGACCCGCATATCATCGAACTGCTTTACGAAGCGTCCCGGGCTGGCGTAAGAGTGGACATGCTGGTGCGCGGCATGTGTTGCCTGAAGCCCGGCATCAAAGGGGTGAGTGACAACATCAACGTTGTGAGCATTGTTGGGCGTTATCTCGAACACAGCCGCGTCTATTATTTTTGCAACAATGGGGAAGAAAAAATATATATAGGCAGCGCCGATCTAATGAGGCGCAACCTCGACCACCGAGTTGAAGTGGTGTTCCCTGTTGAAAACCCTGAGCATATTTACTACCTACGTTATCAAATGTTGGAAACTCAACTCAAAGACAATGTACGCGCCCGCATGATGCAGGATGATGGAACCTATATTCGCCTTAAGCCGCGCAGTGATGATAAGGCGGTTGATGTGCAGGAATTTTTTATGAGCAATTACAGGGGTAAAAATCCGTGAATCATTCCGTGAAGAATCTGTCCGATATGTTTCATTGTGGGATCGTGAAATAAAACGCGCTTCCCTGTCCCTCTACACTCTCTGCCCAAATCTTTCCCTCATGCGCCTCGACGATATGTTTTGCAATGGATAAGCCCAAGCCCGTTCCACTTCCAGTTCTGGATTTGTCGACTCGATAGAACCGCTCGAAGATACGCGTGACTTCATCATCTGGGATTCCGACCCCCGTATCCCGAACAGCGAATCTTACGAAGCCGTTATCTGATTCAGCGTAAAGAACAACTTCGCCTCCCGCGCGCGTGAACTTGACCGCGTTGTGGATCAAGTTCACCAGCACCTGTTCTAGTCTTTGCGAACCGATGCGGACTTTCGGCAGATGGTCCGCGCACTCCACGCGCAGATTCAATCCCGCGCGTTCGGCTTGCAGTTGCATCCGCCTGGAGGCAGAGTCAAGCAGATCGCAGGCCGCTACAGGTTGAAGATCCAGGGAGAGGCGGCCCGATTCGATGCGCGAAAGTTCCAATAGCTCGGTCACCATCTGGGTCAGCGCATCCACTTCGATTTGAATCTGGTCAATGAATCGCCGCGCGGCAGGAGGGTCATCGAGCGCGCCGTCTTGCAGTGTTTCGGCGAGGGCGCTGAGGGAGGCGAGCGGCGTGCGAAGTTCATGCGAGAGGTTGCTGATGAAATCGCGCCGCACAGTTTCGAGACGGCGAACGCGGGTGAGGTCTTGAACCAGCAAAAGGCTTCCGCTTGAATGTTGATCGGGAACGACAACCAGTTGCAAAAATTGGTGACGCGTTGGCACTTCAATTGACTCGCTTTGCATTTGATTCGTTTGCTGACAGCGCCGCCAGGCTTCAACCAGTTGGTGGTTACGGACGACTTCAGTGATACTGCGATGAATGGGATCGGATGTTTGAAAGAGTCTGCCTGCGGCAGGATTTGCGAATTGGATCAGCCCCTGTGAGTCGGCGATGAGTACGCCGTCGGTCATCTGGTCGAGGACGGTGGCGAGGCGGGAGCGTTCCGCGTCTAAGGTTGAATGTCGAAGGTCGAAAGTCGAAATGAGAGAGTGGATAGCGCTCGAAAGATTTTCAAGTTCTCTTATTTTGGTGGTGATGTTTTGCCCGCGCGCAAGGCTTGCGTATTCATCTAAATCGCGGCGCAATTTGTAATATCGCCACGCATACCACGCGGCGATGATAAACAAGATGATAACGATGACCCATAGAAATGAATTCATCCTTCAAACCTGTAGCCCCCGCCTCTTACAGTGACAATACGCGTTGGACTGCCCGCGTCATCTTCGATCTTCTGTCTCAGCCACCTTACGTGAACGTCCACCGTGCGGCTGTCGCCGATGAAGTCCCAGCCCCAGACGCGCTCAAGGATGAATTCACGCGAGAGCATTTGTCCTTTGTGAGATGCAAAGAATTCAAGCAGTTCATATTCCTTTGGCTTGAGTTGCAGGGGCGTGTCGTGCAGGGTCACTTCGCGGCGTGTAATGTTGATGATAAGGTCATTGAAGGAAAGCGTTTCGTGTTTGCCAGTGGATTGCGCGGACTTTCCAAGTTCTTCGCGCAGGAGACGCGTGCGCCGTAATTGTGCTTTGACGCGCGCCATCAGTTCGCGCATGGAGAAAGGCTTGGTCAGGTAATCATCCGCGCCCACTTCGAGGCCGATGACGCGGTCAATTTCATCGTCGCGGGCGGTGAGCATGAGGATGGGGGTGTTCATTTCTTTGCGCAGGATGCGCGCCACCTCGAAGCCGTCCAGTTCGGGGAGCATGATATCCAGAATGATGAGGTCAGGTTTCAGTCTTCGTGCAGATTCAAGCGCGGCGCGCCCGTCACCGACTGCTTCCACGGTGAAGCCGTTCTTTTTCACGTTGTATGTGAGCGTATCACGCAGGGCGGGTTCGTCTTCGACGATTAGGATGGTTTCTGGCATGGTTGGTTTGTTAACAACACTATACCAGATAATTTTTTTCAATGGTTAAGGTCGTGTTAATGGATAAGAGCGGTTGATCGAGCGGCTCTCATCAAAACATGGCTGCCTCATCTTGTCACCACTATCTGAACCCCGCTGCCTCCGCAATCAATTTTGTCTCGTCCCCTGCATACCCATACTGTTACAAGATACGCGCCGTTCTTCCCGAAGGAATACTCGAACGTTCCGCTGGAATTGTTCTCGGATTTTCCCATTTGCTGACCGTTGGAATAAACCCTCCAGGCGTATTCGCATGCTCCCCCTCGGCATGGAAATTGTTCTCCATTCGGTTCGCGCAGATAAGAATCCCGCGCGTCCAACTTTATTTTTAGAGGTGCTCTTCTCGTAGTTTTGTTAGCATATAAGTACACTTCCATTTGGGCTGCCGGTGTAGCGGATGCAGGGATGTCAGTCGGCATAATGGTGAAAGTAGATGTGATTGAGGGCGAAACGGCGAAGGTGGGTGTGTCTGTGAATAAAAATGTTGGCGTATCCGTAATAAATGACGTCGGTGATGATGTTGATATAAACGTAGGAGTCGGGCTGGCTTGAAGCCACTGAATAAGAGGTGGAAAGCCAAGCATAGCACCAATAATTGTTGCAATAGCTGGTATGAGTCCAACCCATCTTTCTGGCCTAATACTCTTCTTCCTTATACCCTTTCTCTTTTTAGTTTTTACTTCTTGATGTGCGTGCGCCCCACTTTTGGCGGCATTGATTGAAGGCACTACTTCTGGCTTGACACCGTTCTCATCCTTGTCTTCACTGCCTGAAAGTTTTTCCTTGTTGTCCATAATATCTCCTCCCGGATGGGTCAAATGAATTTCTATGAGTGATAAAATTACTCCGTGACATATTTGGGCTTTCCTATAAATGGAAGTTTTGACCGAATAACCTGCACTCTGCGTTGGAACGCCACTGAGCAGATGTGCATACCCATGACAATCTACAATTACAAAGGACACGCCCACAGAGTGACAATTCCAGATTTTGAAACGCATTTTTAACTTTTCCCCGCTCATCATGAGTAAAATCCACCTAACCTTGCCCATCTATTGACCATGACCCAAGAATTCTACTTCTCCTGGCAATGGGACCTGAAGTCCACACCCGAAGCGATCTGGCCATTCGCGGCAGATACGAATCGCTTTAACCGCGACACGGGTCAACCCGAAATCGAGATGCTTGATAACGTAATGGGTACAAAGCATCTTCGCATGAAACTCCCGATCATCAAGGTAGAGTGGGAAGAGGAGCCTTTCGAGTGGACGTATCCGTACTCGTTTGGCGTAGATCGAGCTTATAGCAAGGGTCCCATTGACGAAATGCGCGTGCAGGTGAATTTTGACCCACTGGCAGAGGGTGGAACCCGCGTCAGATATCAAACGTGGATCAACACGAATAACATCCTGGCGCGGCTGGGCATTCCTTTTGCAATTGGGGTCATCGCGAAAAATCGTTTTGAAAAAGCCTTCCGTTTATACGACCGTATCGCGAAGAAAGATATGGGTGGATCACTGA
>CAZIYY010000090.1:0-20157 GCA_964543585.1 uncultured Anaerolinea sp.
AGCTTATCTCTTTTGGCTGCCTGCAAAGTTGCACTTCATACTTGAATCTACGGTTCTAAAAATTGGCTTCATTGTTGGGTTAGCGGGCTGTAGACGATACCTTTCCTTTTCCTTGAAGAAATATTTCAAAATAACTTCATCATCCAATGATATCGCCACCATTTCTCCATTACGGGCGGTAGTTGTGGGTTTAAAAATCACAATATCACCATCGTTGAGCATGGCATCTATCATTGAATCACCTTTTACTTCAAGTGCAAAAAGGTTGCTTTCTCTATCTCGCTTTGGCAATAAGCTAGGATTAATTTCTACTGAGGAGTATTCTTTTTTGTTTAAATTATTGATGTCTAATCCTGGTACAAGAAATGGTTGAGATGATTTAACAAACCCTAGTATCGGGATACGAATTTTTTCTTCATCTCCCCTAACTAACACTTCATTCGCGTCAAATCGAATATCTAGATCTTTCATGCGTAAGTGAAGAGACGTTTTTAGCCTTTGATAGCCACCTCGGGCAAATAAATCAATCCATTGGTAACGACTTATCCGACTTGGAACGTTGCAATCTTCTAATCGTACAGGTATAAGAAAGATCATTCCCTCTGGCTTCTCATCCGCCACGTCAAGAGCAAAACGAATTTCTTTTTGGACATAACCCGCTTTTGTTATCGATCCTTTTGAAAGACAAACTATGATTGCATCCGCTTCTCGAACGGCTTTGCGAATCTCTAAATCCCACTCTTGACCAGGTACGAGTTTTTCTTCATCAAGCCACGCATCAAATCCATCGACAATTAACCGTTTATATAGTTTGCGTATTTTAGATTTGTCATCTTTTGAGTGACAAAGAAATACTTTGAGTTTGGAATTTTCTGCCGCCATGACTCATATTTTATCATTTAAGTCTTGCCTGAACCCCATGTACCGAACACGCCGATGGTCAATGGCGTGTTGCCTGCCCTGCCATCTTTTCCACTTCGAGCGCCTCCCCTAAACCCATCCTGCATTTTTATCACGGTATAATTCATTCATGCTCAACCATATCGCATTGGAGCCGGTGGATTATCTCGTGATCGGTCATGTCGCGCGCGACCTGACTCCCAACGGTCCGCGTTTGGGTGGCACCGCCGCATACTCCGCGTTGACCGCCCGCGCGCTGGGTTTGCGCGTGGGGATTGTCACCGCCTTCGGCAATGGGACCACGCTGGACGCGTTGAATGGCATTAACGTCATCTCACTCGATTCCCCGCGAAGCACGGCATACGAAAATATTTATACCGAACACGGACGCGTCCAATACCTGCGCGCCCAAGCCTCACGAATTGACTTCAACAGGGTTCCTGAAGCCTGGCGGCGCGCTTCGATCATTCACCTCGGTCCGATCGCCAACGAAATGGATTCAATTCTGCAGAATGGGTTTTCTCCCACATTGCTTGCGATCACCCCGCAGGGCTGGATGCGCCAATGGGATTCGGACGGACGCGTGTCGCCTCGCAAATGGATGAATGCAGAGTCCTCTCTGGCACAGGCGGGCGCGGTGGTCATCAGCCGCGAAGATGTGAATGGAGATGATGAACTCATTGAACACATGGCGCATCAAACACGCGTGCTGGCTGTAACCGAAGGCGCCGAGGGATGTGTTCTGCATTGGAACGGAGACCGCCGCCGCTTCCGCGCGCCCGAGGTCAAAGAGACGGACGCGACGGGCGCAGGCGATGTTTTCGCGGCGGCATTTTTTGTGCGCTTGTTCACAACGCGCGACCCGTGGGAGGCGGCGCGTTTTGCCACGCTCATCGCCTCGCGTTCCGTGACGCGCGCTGGCTTGGAGGGAATCCCAACGCCGCAGGAAATCGAAGAGTGCCTGATGGAAGTTTTGCAATAGGGATGCTCGTTGGTCGAGTAGATGGCGGCGCTTGTCCGCTGTCGTACCGAGACCAACAATAACAAGTAAGCATGAAATGGGTGGTCTCGATATGCCCCTCGAAGAGCGCTTAGGGCTACTCGACCACCGCTAACAATCGTAAATCTGAAATCGCAAATCGTAAATCGAATGAGCCGCATTTATACCCTCGTCAACCAAAAAGGCGGTGTTGGAAAAACAACGACCGCAATCAATCTCGCCGCATATCTCGCGCAACTCGGTCAACGCGTGCTTGTCGTTGATCTTGACCCGCAGGCAAACGCCACCTCCTGCCTGGGTGTGGATAAACGCGCAGTGCAGGGAAGCACTTACGACGCGCTTCTCAACGGTGACGCGCCCGCTTCATCGATTCTTTTCAACGAACGACTCAAACTTTCGCTTCTGCCCTCCTCCCCGTCGCTGGCGGGCGCGGAGGTTGAACTGGTTGAGGAATCAAGCCGCGAGTTCCGACTCAAGAACGCGCTCGCATCCCTGGATGGCAAATACGATTACATCCTGATCGACTGTCCGCCCTCGCTTGGACTTCTGACTGTCAACGGACTCATCGCCGCGCGCGACGGGGTGCTTGTTCCCGTTCAATGTGAATATCTCGCGCTGGAGGGACTCGGTCAATTGACCCAAACGATTCAGCGCGTCCAATCGGCTCTCTTCCCCGACTTACGCGTGCGCGGCGTTATCCTGACCATGTTCGACCCCCGCACGAATCTCTCTGCCGATGTGGTGAAGGAAGTCAACAATCATTTCCCTAAACAAGTCTTCAAGAGCATCGTGCCGCGCAGTATCCGCCTCGCCGAAGCGCCATCGTATGGGCTCCCCATCTCCGCCTACGCGCCCTCGTCTGTCGGCGCGAAAGCGTATGAAGCCCTCGCTAAGGAATTGCTCCGAGGCGATGGAAAATAATTAGAATCGTACGCGCTGAGCGGAGGTTCGAGTGTAGGTCGAGAACCGTAGACGAAGCGCCGCCCTGCATTCAATTGTAAGGAGAACACATGCCTCAACGTTCCGGTCTCGGCAAAGGACTCGACGCCCTCATCCCTGCGGGTAAAACAACACCGTCGGGAGATGCAAGCGGCGTCGCGCAAGTCGCGATTGATTTAATCCAGCGCAACCCGCGCCAGCCGCGCGAAAAATTTGATATGGAGGAATTGGAGAATCTTGCCGCTTCCATCCGCGAGCATGGAGTAATCCAGCCGCTTATCGTTTCTCCGAGCAAAGGGGGGACGTATACCCTCATCGCAGGTGAGCGACGTTTGCAGGCTTCGCGCAAAGCCGGATTAAAAACTGTCCCCGTTGTCATCCGCAACGCAACCGATCAGCAACTGCTCGAACTCGCGTTGATCGAAAACGTCCAGCGCGCGGACTTGAACGCAATCGAGGAAGCCGAAGCCTATCAACATCTCGCGAAGGAATTCAAAATGTCGCAGGAGATGATTGCCTCGCGTGTTGGAAAAAACCGCTCCACGATTGCCAATACAATTCGTTTGCTTGAGGCGTCTGCGGCGGTGAAGCAGGCATTGGTCAACGGGCAGGTCAGCGAAGGTCACGCGCGCGCCATGCTGACGTTATCCGCAAAAGCGCAGGAAGAATTGTTGAATAAGATCATCACACTTGACCTGAGCGTTCGCACGACGGAAATGCTGGCAAAAAAATATTCAGGGCAGAGACTGGCACTCAGGAAGAAAACGCGCCGAAATCCAAACGTGAAGGACGTGGAAGATCGCCTGCAATCCAGTCTCGGGACGCGGGTCTCGCTCAAGCATGGCAAAGACGGCGGCACGGTCACCATCTATTATTATTCCGATGAGGAATTGGATTCGCTTTTAGAGAAATTGACGTAATTATGAAGAGACTCGCGCTGAGCGGAGGTTCGAGTGTAAGTCGAGAACCGTAGTCGAAGCGTCAATGTGCTCTTGCAAGGAATCAAACATGCAACTCCTCTACAACGCACACATTTATACACAAGACCCCTCGCAACCTGCTGCATCTTCAATTGTCATTGACCGCGAACGAATCATTGCGGTCGGCACGGCGGATGATTTGTCCTCGCAATATCCAAACGCTGAAAGGCAGGATATGCACGGACGCGTGATCCTGCCTGGTCTCACCGACGCGCATTTGCACCTGCATCACTATGCCCTCAGTCTGCAAAAGATAGATTGCGAAACAAACACAAAGGAAGAATGTCTGCGTCGTGTTGAAGAACGTGTCGGGAAATCAAAACGCGGTGAATGGATTTTAGGTCACGGTTGGAATCAAAATGTATGGGGCAATTGGCCCACAGCCAGTGAACTTGACGCAATTGTGCCGAACAACCCCGTTTATCTCACAGCAAAATCATTACATGCCGCATGGGCGAATACTGCCGCGCTGAAGATGGCAAACATCACGGCATCCACGCCTGATCCTCATAATGGACAAATCCAACGCGACGGGCGCGGCAACGCAACGGGTGTTCTGCTCGAAACCGCAATGGAACTCGTAGGCAATATCATTCCTCAGCCCACAATTGAAGAGATCGCAAATGCCATCGAAAAGGCGCAATCCATCCTATGGAAGATGGGACTAACAGGCGTGCATGATTTTGACAGGCGCGAATCATTCATGGCATTGCAACAACTGCACGCGCAACACAGACTCAAATTGCGCGTGCTGAAAAATATCCCTGTTGAATTATTGGATCAAGCATTCGAACTCGGTTTGCGCGCAGGCTTCGGCGACGACATGCTTCGCATCGGCAATGTCAAGGTTTTCATGGATGGCGCGCTGGGTCCGCACACCGCCGCGATGTTCCAGCCCTACATCGGCCTCGGCGAGGAAAACAATCGCGGCATCCTCAACATGGATGGCGAAGAACTCTTGGAGCATGGACGCAAAGCCGCGCAGGTTGGCTTGGGCATGACCGTCCACGCCATTGGTGACCGCGCCAATCATGAAGTCCTCAATGCATACGAACAACTACGCGCCTACGAAAAAGAAAATCATCTGCCCGCGCTTCGTCATCGCATCGAGCATGTGCAAGTCATCCATCCCGATGACGCGGCGCGTCTCGGCAAAATGGACATCATAGCCTCCATGCAGCCGATCCACGCCACGTCCGACATGTTGATGGCGGATCAATTTTGGGGTGAGCGTTCACGCCTCGCTTATGCCATGAAGACCCAATTGGATTTCGGCGCGCGGCTTGCGCTAGGATCCGACGCGCCCGTTGAATCACCGAATCCATTCTGGGGGCTCCACGCCGCGGTCACAAGAAGGCGCGCCGACGGTTCTCCCTCACCCGACGGCTGGTATCCCGAACAAAAGTTGAGCATGGCTGACGCGTTCGCAGGCTACAGCCTAGGTCCTGCCTACGCCGCAAATATGGAAGGCCGTCTCGGCAGGCTTGCTCCCGACCATCTTGCCGACTTGATCGCGCTTGAGAAAGATATATTCACTTGCAATGCGAATGATTTGCTTACGCTCGAATCATCGGCTACAATGGTAGGCGGAGAATGGGTCTGGCAGTCGTAATAGTAAACCCTAAAGGTTTTCCTGTCTGACCAGAAATAGATGAGCAGGATGACATTCCTCATTCAGGTGATATTTCACAAGAGAAACCTTTAGGGCCTTGAGGATTTTCATGGCAGAACAACCACGCCTTACGCCTGAAATGCTTGTGCCTCGCATGGGGGATTACTTGATTCACAAAGGACTTATTAACGAGGAGTCCCTCCAAAAAGCGCTCGATTACCAACAGGAAGAAACCAACAAAGGCAATTCGATATTGTTGGGCCAGGCGTTGACCGACTTGAAACTGCTCGACCGCGCCGATCTTGAGCATGCGGTGGCTGAACAGATCATCCAGTTCCGTTCTGCGCTGCAGGCGGCGAACCGCTCGCTTGAACGGCGGGTCGAGGAACGCACCGCGGAATTGCAGAAAGCCCTCGAACGCGTTTCGGAACTCAGCCAGCTCAAAGCCAATTTTGTCTCGAACGTCTCACACGAATTACGCACCCCGCTTACGCACATCAAAGGCTATATCGAATTGCTGGTTTCCGAGTCATTGGGATCCATCACAGATGAACAGCGCCATGCCCTGCAGGTCAGCCAGCAATCAACGAACAGGCTTGAAAACCTCATCGAAGACCTGATCATGGTTTCCCTCGCTTCGCGCGATGAATTAAGCATCAAGCAGGAGATCGTGGATATTCGCCGTCTCGCGAACCTGGCGGTCAAATCCGCGGCGGACAAGGCGTTGGAGCGCGGCGTGACCATCCACGCAGTCATTGACGATGACCTGCCCTCCATCCAGGCGGATTCGCAGAAGATCGCCTGGGTGTTGAACCAACTCGTTGATAACGGGATCAAGTTCACGCCATCGGGAGGCAGCGTGGTGGTCAGCGTCAGGCGCGAAGGGGAAAATCTTGTCGTTGTATCCGTCACGGATACGGGAATTGGCATCCCCCCCCATCAGGCAAACGACATCTTCGAGCCGTTCCACCAATTGGACGGCTCCACTACGCGTCGTTACAGCGGGACAGGGCTGGGGCTTTCCCTTGTGCGCGAGATTATTGAAGCACACGGCTCGATGCTTGAAGTGCAGTCCACAGAGGGACGCGGCACCACGTTCAAATTCCCATTGCTCGTATCGGCAAATCCAAAATAAAACTCATGGATCACAAGACCCTCGAATACCTGCAGGAATTGACGCGCATAACCACTCATGCAGGCAACCCGCGCAACATCATCGAGAAATTCCTGAAAACACTGCGCCAACAGTTCGTCTTTGATAATGTTGCGATTTATATTCATGATGAACAATCCCAGGCTCTCGAAGTGGTCTACGCGCGCGCGGTCGGGCGCGCCAGGAACGCCGAAGCCGACGCCGCATGGGGGGAAACATTTGCAGGACAAGTAGTGAAGAAAGGCAAGTTTCTATTGCAGGATCCCAAGCCCGATGTCCCGCCTGAGGATCGCCTGAGCCAGGCATACCTGCTTGGCTTGCCGCTTCGTTCAGATGAGATGGTCAAAGGCGCGCTGGTATTTGTGCGTTTTGGCGGTCCCGTATATGAAGATGAGCATATCGCAACGGCTTCGTTCGCGTCGGATCTGCTTTCTACGCTGCTCGAGCGCGCTGCCTGGAGGGCAACGAACTCCGAGTTGCGCGAGTTGAAGCGTCAGATGCAATTGCAAGAGGATTTCGTCAGCACCATCTCGCACGAACTACGTACGCCGCTTGGGTTCATCAAGGGCTATAGCACCAGCCTGCTGAGGCAGGATACCAGTTGGGATGAGGAAACCCAGAAGGAATTTCTGACGATCATTGATGAGGAGGCAGACCGTCTCTCTTTGTTGATCGAAAACGTGCTCGAGTCGGCGCGCTTGCAAAGCAAGACTCTCCCGCTTCGCTTCCAACCCCTCAGACTGGATGCCGTTTTACGAGACGTCATTATGCGGCTTCGCACCCGGCACAAAGATCTCGACGTAAGCATGGACTTTAAACCCGCGCCCCCGATTCAGGGAGATGGGGTCCGGCTCTCGCAGGTTTTTGAAAACCTGTTCACCAATGCCATAAAATACGCACCTGGCGCGCCGATCATTGTGCTGTTGAACCAGGTGGGAGGCAAGATTATTATTTCCTTTATAGACCGCGGACCGGGCATTCCCGCGGAATCCCTGCCGCTTATTTTCGACCGTTTCTACCGCGCCCGCAATGAAAGGACTGTCACAGGTACGGGGCTGGGACTTTATATTTGCAAGCAAATAATTGGGGCACATCGTGGTAAGATTTGGGCAGAATCCACGCCCGGTCAGGGAACCACGTTTTTCATTGAACTGCCCATCAACTCATCAAAATAACGCGAAGGAGAGACTCACATGGCAAAACGCATTCTTATAGTAGATGATGAACCCCGTTACCTGCGATTGCTCGAAGCCAACCTGCGAACGGAGGGCTACGAAGTCGTCACCGCGCAGGATGGACAGCAGGCTGTGAGCGTTTTTTCAGACCAGCCGATTGACCTCGTGTTAATGGATGTGATGATGCCGAAACTGGACGGCTTCGGCGCGACACAGCGCATCCGCGAGTTTTCTAGCACACCCATCATCATCCTCACTGCAAAAGGGGACGAACAAGACCGCGTACGCGGCTTGGATTTGGGAGCGGATGATTACCTCGTCAAGCCCTTCTCGGCTACTGAGTTACTGGCGCGTGTACGCGCCGTTTTGCGCCGCGCCCAGCCTCCCAGTGAAGTAGGGCAGTCCCGTTTCTTCACACACGATAATTTGAAAATTGACTTTGCGCGCGCCGAGGTCTGGCGCGGGGAAACTGCCATATCGCTTTCCGCGACGGAATATCGTTTATTGTTGCAGTTCGCTCATCATGTCGGCAAGATCATGACCTCGGAGGACCTGCTGACGAGCGTATGGGGTCCTGAATATCGCACGGATAAGGAAATACTATGGGTGAGCATTGCCCGTCTGCGCCAGAAATTGGAAGACGACGCGCATAGCCCGAAACATATTGTGACGCGTTCAGGGTTGGGATACCTGATGCCACCCGTCGAGGATTGATCGAGTCGGGAGGTCTGTGTGGTTGGTAAGATAATCCTGGTCGTGGATGAGAACACCGCCAGCCGAAATTTCCTTGTTAAGACCCTGCGTGAAAAACAGTTCAAGGTTTTGGAAGCCGCCTCAGGCAAGGAAGCATTGATTTCCGCTTGGCGCGACGAACCTGACCTTGTGTTGTTCGATCCCGCATTGTCTGATCTCGCCGATGAAGAGTTCATCCGTAAACTGCGCAATAATCCCCGCACAAATAATACGCCTCTTATCGCGCTTTCCGGAGATCCCAGCCCAACCCGAAAAGAAGCTTGCCTGAAAGCAGGCGCAACCGAATACCTGATGAAATCATCGCAGGCTATGCCTGCGCTTGAGGAAAGTCTCGCGCGCTTATTCAGCGCGGAAAAACTAATAGAGGTCGCGGGCAGGGAGGAGAAAGACTTTGGTTTGCTCATCGTCTTTCTAAGCGCGAAAGGAGGCACAGGCACATCGTCGCTTTGCGCCAACTTTGCAATGAACATCAAACAGGCCCAACCTGAAGCGCGCGTCGTTGTCGCCGACCTAGTCCTGCCAATTGGCTCAATCGGTCAGATCGTCGGGTATGAGGGAAAGTTGAATCTCATAACGACGGCGGACCTCCTATCTGACCAAACGAACGGGGAATACTTCCACAGGAATTTGCCCAAGCCGGAGTCTTGGCAATTCCAATTACTGGCTGGCTCCCCCAATCCACAACTGGGAAATGTTCTTAAAGGAGAACGCATCGGGCAGATCGTGGATGCGCTCCGCTCTGCATACGATTTTATTATTTTGGACCTCGGACGTTCACTCTCACGCATCAGCCTGCCCCTGATCCAAAAAGCCGATCTCATCACCCTGATCGTTTCCACCGACCAAAGTACCATCCAATTGACCGGGACGGTGTGGGATTATCTTCAAGCCCAGGGAATAGATGGCCAAAAGATCTACGCCATTCTAAACCGCGCCGTTGGGCTGGAGGGATTGACAAAGGCCGAAGCCGAGCAGATCATTGGTCTGCCGATCAAAACAACGATGCCATACCTGGGAAGTAATTTTTCGCTGGCGAATAACCTGAACCAACCTATTACAACAAAATATCCCGCCGATACCGCATCCATCATCTTCAAGGAAACTGCTGGTGACATGGTACGGCTCGCCCGCCGCCTGCACGATAGATGAAGCGCCTAATGAAAGTGAAAGGCAATTTTCAGCCAGTTTCGACTACACTTTGATTGTGGGTTTATTTGCATTGAATAGCGGCATTCGCAATCCACTGTGGCTATTTTATCGTCGTAATGGAGGAATGATTTTAGGAAATCGTCTCCAAAATCATGACCCGGATTTAATGAGAGGCAACATGTCCATAGAATATGATGAAAAAGGCAAAATCTTTACAGATATCATTTCCAAGATATCCATCAGCGCCACCGTTCAAACAACCACGCACATGCTGCGCGGACACATCCATGTTCGCAGGGATCAGCGCATAAAAGACGAACTGGATCAGGATCAGAACTTCCTGGCGCTGACCGATGTTAGCGTGCTGGGACCCGATGGGCAAACGCTTTTCCAGTCGCCATTTCTTGCCGTTCGGCGTACTCATATTGTCTGGGTCATCCCGGAACAAACACCGGGCGAGGAGAAAGGGTCCTAATGGCTACCCCAATTTTATCCAATTTCACGCGGCTTACGTCAGCCGACCTGCTTAAGTTCAAACGTTACCTCGTCGAGAGCGTCAGTCGTTCGATGGAAGGCGAAGCATTGCAACTTGGCGACCGCGCTGAGTTCCTTAAAGAGCGCCTGAACGAAGCCTATGTTCAAACAAAAGTTTCCCTGCCTGAGGATATCCGCAAACAGATATTCACCGAAATACTCGATGAGATGACAGGCTTTGGTCCCATCCAGCCTCTTTTGGATGACCCCGATGTGAGCGAAGTGATGGTGAATGGGCCCAAGAAAGTGTTTGTTGAAAAGAACGGCAAGGTAACGAAAAGCGCGATCACTTTCGACGACGATGACCACGTGGCGCGGATCATTGACCGCATCATCCTGCCCCTTGGCCGCCGCGTGGATGCTGACAGCCCCACCGTCGACGCGCGCTTGCCGGATGGCTCACGCGTCAATGCTGTCATACGTCCTGTATCCATTGATGGGCCATGTATCACAATCCGAAAATTCAAAAAAGATAAACTCTCCATCCACCAATTGGTGGAGTTTGGTTCGTTGACCCAGAACATGGGTGAGTTTATCCGTGCCTGCGTGCTTGCTCATTTGAACATCGTTGTTTCAGGAGGCACGGGTTCAGGGAAAACCACACTACTTAATGTGCTTTCCAGTTTTATTCAAGAAAGTGAACGGATCATCACCATTGAAGACGCGGCGGAATTGCAATTACAACAGGATCATGTCCTGCGCATGGAAACGAAGGTGGCGAATACCGATGGCAGGGGCATGGTGACGATCCGTGACCTTGTGCGCAACTCTTTGCGTATGCGTCCAGATCGAATAATTGTGGGTGAATGCCGCGGTGGCGAAACATTGGACATGTTACAAGCGATGAACACCGGCCATGACGGTTCCTTGACGACATTACATGCCAATACGCCACGTGATGCTTTATCTCGCATGGAAACCATGGTGCTGATGTCTGGTATGGATTTGCCGCTTAAAGTTGTGCGCCAGCAGATTGCTTCGGCGGTGGACCTCATCATTCAGCAAACTCGTTTGAAGGATGGCGCTCGCAAGGTGACGGCGGTTACTGAAGTCGTTGGCATGGAAGGCGACACAGTTGTGCTTACTGATATTTTCAAATTTGAACAAACCGGGGTGGGACCGAATGGCAAGATTCTGGGTGAGTTGAAACCAACTGGCATCCGCCCGGTTTTTGGTCCAAAATTGGAGGCGGCAGGCTTCAAACTTGGCGCGGAACTTTTTATGCCTTCAGGTGGAATGGGGCTGGGTCAGAGGCGATAACATCGCAATGATTCTGCTATAATCAGGCCAACGCCTCATTACATTGAGCGTCTTCGAGGAGTTATGGACATCAAGTCCCAGATTACGATTCGCACAAAAAAACTCGGCGTATTGATCCGCGATGCGCGGCTTGCGGCGCGCAGGGGCGCGCAGGAATGCGCAGATGCGATTGGTATCAAGAAGGGCTTGTTCCGTTCGTATGAAGACGGGCTCAAAGCCCCTTCATTGCCAGAATTGGAAACGCTGGTCTATTACCTGGATTTGCCGCTCAATCACTTCTGGGGCAAGGAAGTAAAATCCGAAAGCGCGTCGCCATACGAAAACATCAACCTGCCAAAACTGCTCGCTGTGCGACAGCGCAAGATCGGCGCGCTTTTGCGGCAGGAACGGATGAATGCCAGCATCTCGATCCGCAGTCTCGCGCACGAGACGGGAATCTCAGGCTCGCGAATTAAAGCCTATGAATTGGGCGAGCGTCCCATTCCCCTGCCCGAACTGGAGATATTGGTCAAAACGCTGGGCGGACGGATCGAATCGCTCTTTGATCGGAGCGGGCCCATCGGTCAGTGGTTGATCAGCGAGGAAGCGGTGCAGCACTTCCTTGAAATGCCGGTGGAACTGCGCGAGTTCGTCGCGTTGCCGGTCAACCGTCCGTACCTGGAACTGGCAATGAAACTGAGCAACATGTCCAGGGATAAGTTACGTTCAGTAGCGGAAGATTTATTGGATATCACATTTTAGGGAGCACGCGTGAATCACACAACTGCCGTCACACTTGCAGAAAAAGGCAAAAAGGAATACGAGGGTGGCAAATACCTCGCGGCGGCGGATTTGTTTTCGCAAGCCGCGCAAGCTTATGAATCAGCAAAGGATGAGTTGAACGCGGCGGAGATGAAAAACAACCAGAGCGTGGCTTTATTGCAGGCGGGAAAAGCAAAGGAAGCGTTTGAGTCCACCGATGGGACGGAAGATATCTTTCAAAAAGCAGGCGACATCAAAAGACGGGGGATCGCGGTGAGCAACCGAGCCGCCGCGCTGGAGGGACTCAAAAAATTGAACGAAGCGCTGGCGGAATATGACCGCGCTGCGTCTCTCTTTGAGCAGGCGGGCGAAGGCGACATGCACTCGGTGGTGCGAAAAGCCGCGGCAAATTTGAATCTCAAACGCGGCCATATAAACGATTCACAAATGGACGTATACGACTCATTGCGGCTGGTTGAAAAACCCACCCTCACCCAGCGCATTATGAAATTTTTCATGCGAATTGGTTTGTTTAGATAAAAGCGGGCGCAAGACGGTGTCTCACATCACCTCGATTTGAGAGCATTGCCGAACATAAAAGTGATTGCACTGCAAAAAGAAAACCTTGTGCTGCCGCAGGGTCTCCCCGTTCGAGGATGATATGCGACCCTGCGGCTTCCCTGCCAAACACGACGGTCGCACGTGTGCCTGCGGACACTACAGGCGGACCGCCTCTGAGCAAGACCGAATAAGGTGAATAGTGATAAGCAACTCTCTGGTTCGCCCGGCGGACCTCAACGATCACCAGCAATTATCGAACCTGATCTTTTTTGAGACCCGCCTTCATCGTCACCTGGATTGGCGCTCGCCGCTGGAATGGTTGGGCGCCCCATTCTACTGGGCATTGGATGAAGGCGGACAGGTCACTGCCGCATTGGCTTGTTCCCCTGAAGCAACAGGCATCACCTGGGTGAGGTTATTCGTTTATGCGACGCGCTGGTCCGCGGAGGGCGCGTGGAATGTGTTATGGAACACCGCAAAAGAGGAGATCTCACACGCGGGAGGCGCGAAAGTCGCAGCGATTGCAATGCAGCCCTGGTTCCAAAGCGTCTTGGCCGCCAGCGGATTCGCGAACCGTCAACAGATTGTGATGCTTGAATGGCGCTATCAGCCTCAGGTTGCGCGCGAAGCGGACGGAGTCCGCATCCGCAGGATGACGGAGGCAGACCTGCCCGAAGTCGAAAGGACCGATGCAGCATCCTTTCCTCCGTTGTGGCAAAACCCACTGGAGACTCTTCGCCGGGCTTTTTCACAATCATTGTTCGCGACAGTGGCGGAGGATGAACGTGGAATCTTCGGTTATGAATTGACCACAGGCGGACGGGCGCGCACGCACCTGGCGCGCCTGGCTGTGCACCCATCCGCGCAGGGACATGGCGCAGGCAGCGCCATGTTAAGCGATCTCTTCGCCCGTCTGGCGCAATCCGGCCTTTCAACACTTTCCGTCAACACGCAAAACGATAATACCGTTTCACTGGGCTTGTACCGCAAGATGGGATTTGTCCGCACAGGCGAACAATATCCCGTATATACTTTCGACGTGCCGGGCAATGTGTGAGGAGTGAGGAGCAAGCATGACAATCAAAGCAGACCGCATGATCGTCAATGCGCTGGTGCGCCAGGCATTGACCTCCGCCCAGGAAGTGATGGGTGAAAATGGCTTGAACACCGTATTGCGTACCAGCGGGTTGGAACGTTTCATCGGCAACTTCCCACCGGATAACCTTGAACCTTCTATTCAGGCTTCCGAATATTCAAAACTGAACGAAGCCATCGAAGCCTTCTATGGACGAGGCGGACGCGGCATGTTGCGGCGCATTGGCAAGGCATCCTTTCAATATGCGGTTCGCGAACAAGCCGCGTTGCTGGGCGTGGCAGGTGTGGCTCTAAAACTTTTGCCTGAGAAGCAGCGCATTAAATTTATTTTGAACAGCATGGCCGGCGCGCTCAAAAAGAGCAACCCCCAGGTGGAAGCCAGGCTGGATGAAAGCGGCGAGAGACTCGCATACGTCGAATCGACTTGCGCGATCTGTTTCGACCGTCACAGTGAATCCCCGATCTGTCATCTATATCTCGGCTCGGTCAGCGAAGCCGTGCAATGGGCAACGGGCAGGGAATATCAAATCGTCGAGACGCACTGCCTTGCAAAAGGCGATGAGTATTGCAGGTTCGAAGTAGGAGAAGCGCGCGAGTGAGTGAAATAAGATTTTCCAATCGTATCCTGCGCCGCTTCGTTGAAACGGTCGCGCTCGAGCTGGGCGCGGACCAATTCAATGGAATGCTTGCCTTGTCGAAACTTCCCGCTGAATGGGCAAAGCCTGAAACTTTCCTAAAAACGGATCCGGCTGATTCCGCAAAGGCATACGCGTCCCTGCAAGCCGCGATGCGCGCCTATTTCGGGCGCGGCGCCCGCGGCGTTTTATTGCGCGTGGGGCAGCGCTTGTGGAATCATCTGTTGAATGATGCCGCGCTCGGAGGCAAGGCTCAGGCGGCTGTGATAAAGCGACTGCCACTCTCGACGCGGCGAAAATCCACACTCGAATTATTGGCGCGTTGGATTGCCACTCAATCGGGCGACATCACGCTTCACACCCTCGACCTCGACCTGCTTCTCGTTGACCATGCCTCTCCCACCGCCCACGCGCAAAGCGACTCGTCCCCAATCTGTTTCGTGACCCAGGGACTCATCCGCGAGAGTCTCTTCTGGGCAACAGGGCAGCGATACGATGTGGTCGAGACTTCGTGCAAGGCGACAGGGGAAAATAACTGTGAATTCAAGATCACGGGAGGATGACGTGAAAATATTTGAGTCAAAATTGAAAAGCAAGGATGGTATCGGTCTTTATGTTCGCGGGTGGGAACCCGAAGGAAAAGCCAAAGCCGTGATCGCCCTCGCGCACGGGCATGGAGAGCATGTCGGCAGGTATGAGAATGTTGCCGGCGCGTTGACGAATGCAGGATACACGCTTGTAGGTTATGACTCACGCGGTCACGGCAAATCCACAGGTCCGCGCGGGCATATTCCTTCCTATGAAACTTTGATGGACGACGTCGGCGGTTTCGTGTCCATGCTGGGTGAGAAATATTCGGGTCATCCGCTCTTCCTTTACGGACATAGCATGGGAGGCAATCAGGCGATCAATTATGCCCTGCGCCACCACCCAAAAATCGTAGGAGTGATCGCTACAGGACCCTGGTTAAAACTAGCATTTGAACCGCCTGCTATAAAAGTGGCGTTAGGAAGGTTTATGAATAATATTGTTCCATCGTTTACACAAAGCAATGGCTTGGACACCAAGGGGCTTTCGCATGACCCTGAGGTTGTGCGTCTTTATGATAATGATCCGCTTGGTCATGATAAGATGTCTGCGCGGCTGTTTGTCAGTATGTATGAATCAGGCTTATGGGCTTTGGATCATGCCTCCGAACTTTCGCTGCCTCTTCTTCTTATGCACGGCGGCGCGGACCCGATCACCTCCGCCGAAGCCAGCCGCCAGTTCGCAGATAAAGCGGGGAAGAACGTTACCTTATGCATCTGGGACGGCATGTATCACGAAATCCATAATGAACCCGGGCAAGCCGAAGTTTTCAAGGTGATGATCGAGTGGCTGGGGAAGCGTTCGTGATCTTTACTCTCATGAAAAGCCAAAAGTGTCAATAAGGAATTGCCTTATTGACACTTTCTTGTCACCATAAACGGTTGCATCTACAACGAAATAAGAGTTGCTTCCATGGCCGTGACCACCACCGACTTGCCATTTGCGAATACAACTTCGGTTTTCTTCTGCCCTCGTATCACTTTCAGACCTTTATATTGAATCGTCACATCCCATGGGAAGGGATTCTCGCCCTCGAGCTTTACGCGTGTTGTAGAAAGAATCTCAACGCCCAACACTTTCATAAACAAACCGACGGGAGCGAGTCCGCTCAACGCGTTGCGTTCGCCGATGCCTGTGCCTTTTTCGGCATGATAGCGCGCGTAGAAGGCGCGGTTCTGTTTCAGGTTTTGGATGATGGCTGTCATGATGTGAACCACGATGCGCGCCGCGTCGGTGCGGAATCCATATTTCAGCAAGCCTTCGCAGATCAACAAATTCCAGGGCAGGTGAACAGCCTGTGAAACGGATTCAGCCTCGGGCGAAGTCAAAGGCGGGCAGGCGGGCACCCCGAACGGGCGCTGGAATCGATTCGCATCCAGTAATGCGCGTCCAATGATGGTTTGGGCGCGCTGTTGATCTGGCACGCCAGCCCAGAGCGGCGTGAAGAGTGTGTGATCTTCTGTTGTGAAATCCAGCGTGCTGATGATGATCGTATCTTCATTGCTGAGTCCCCGTACCGAAACTTTCGCGAGTTTTGAATAGACTTTTTTCGTTGTGTAAATCGCCCCGCCGTTGCGCCATTGATAATCGCCGCTTTCGATGACTTCATCAGCGGGTTTGGATGCAAATTCATGAATGCGGATTTGAGGCCGCTTCGCCGCGGGACTTTGGGTCTGCATCTCGATCAACAAGCGGATCGGACCCTCGAACTTTAACTTCGGCGTCACGATGCCCGCGCCCTTTTGCCTGATCAACACTTTGCCCGCCAGACTTAATCCCGTTGCGCGGTCGCGATAATGATATAAACCCGTGCGCGGCTGCCACGTTGACTCAATGGACTTGCGCAACTGCGCGGCTTGTTCATGAAGCAGGGTGAGTGAATCGGGTTGGTCAAGTTGTTCTGCCATTTTGATGAGACACGCGGCTTCGTGATACAACATCGCTTCGAGCGCGGGACTGTGGACTTGAGTAATGTCGATACCGAGCGACCACTCATGCCAGGCATCGAATAACGGGTTATCTTCAAAGCCCGTTTGCAAAATGTGTTTCCATTGAGGGAGTCCGTCGCCGTCTTCATCGTATTCAGGGGAGAGCCATGACCAGAAGAATTTCAAGAGTCGAGGATAAACTTCATTCAGGAATTCCTTGTCTTCCGACTTTTCGTAGAGTTTCCACGCGAGACTTGAAAGAAGAGGCGCGGCGAGATAACGCCCGCGTTGACCTGCGAGTCCCAATTTGCCGTCTATAGAACCATTCTCTGTTTGGATTGCAAGGAAGTTCCTGAGCAAATCCTGCGCGGCTTGCGAGGCGGGCAATACCTCTGCAAGATAATAAGATTCGAGAGGCGTTTGTCCGTTCCATGAGGCGGGATAGTCCATGCCGTCGCCTTTGGGGGAGTATCCGTTATCGGGTCCGCGCGCGGAGACGAGGGATGGATTAGGCAAATTCGTCCGCTCCGCTTCGCTACGGGATAATATATTGGGCGGGAAGAATAATCCGAAGCCTGCGCTCTGGCTGAATGCGAATGCCGCGTCCCAATCCTTATCGCCCGTGTGAATGTCAATCGTTTGACTCGCGTTCAATAATTCGAGCCGCGCGCGTTCCGCTTCCCACGGACGCGCGGCGGTCTGGCGCGCCAAATCAAACGAGGCTTGCAATGTGTCCGCCGCGGCTTGAGTCCAGGTGAGTTGACGCGTGGCGCCGGGACCCAGTTCGAGGTCCAAAAAGAGCGAGGGATGAGGACCCGAACCATGCGCGGGACCGCCAGTCAAAAAGAGGACGGGGAAGAGCCCGCCCGTTTGCCCAGCTAGCACGTTGACCAGTTGCATCTGCGTCGACGTCATGCCCTGCCCGTCAATGGGCGTGAGCAGGGCGCACACTTCCAAACGAATCTTGCGCGTGGCATTGGATCTGTTCGCCACATTCACGCGCCCGCTGATGGCGTTGGATTGTGGAACCCAATATTCGGTTGAAACGTCAATGCTTGGAAGAGGAGAGTATTCGATGGTGATGAAATTCGGATAAAAACGGCGGATGGTCGGCGGCAGGGCAAAAACGTACGGGTCGCTGACGGATTTTTTCCCTTCGCTGAAACGCAGGAAAAGGCGCATCATTTTTGCACGCAAGCCAAAGGTCGTGCAAAGCGACAGGGCGGCTGGCTCTCCGCCGCCGAGGACAAGTTCCCAGATATGATCGTTGAGGTAGTCGGAAATGGAGAGGCGTGAATCTGCCGCGAGGGTGAGGCAAAGCGGGTCGCCCGAGGCGAGGGACCAATCACGCATGGCTTTATTGTACGGGCAGAACGGCAGGAGGTCAAAGGGTATAATTTAGTCGGATGGTTCGGTAGTTGGGAAGTTCCGATGGTTGAGTAGGTCGAGTGCTTTTCTCGACCGTATCGAAACCATTAGTAATAATCAAGCAGGTAATAACAATACCTGAAATAGGTGGTTTCGACACTTGCACTTGCGTGCTGGTGCAAGTGTACGGCGGCGGTGGCAAGAAGCCTTGCAAAGACTCATTTATGTCCGCTGCCTACTCAACCATCGGAGCATAATTGAGGAGACTAGATATGGGTCTTTACTTCGAAGAGTTTTTCGTCGGGCAGAAACTGGTTACAGAAAAGCGAACCGTCACTGAAAATGATATTATGTCATTTGCCGCGTTGACGGGCGACGACAATCGCATCCATACCGACCCTGAGTTTAGCAAGACGACGCAGTTTGGCAAACAGATTGCGCACGGTATGCTGGGGCTGTCCATCGCTTCTGGACTTGCATGGCAGACGGGAATTTTGGATGGCACAGTGATCGCGTTCCGCGAAGTGAGTGAGTGGAAGTTCGTCAAACCTGTCTTTATCGGCGATTCAATTTATGTGGATATGGAAATGAAAGAGACAAAAGGCCTGCCGCGCATTGGCGGAGGTTCAGTGAGCATTTCGCTCGAAGTAAAGAATCAAAACGCTGAAGTCTGTCATCGCGGTTCGTGGACGGTGTTGATGATGAGCAAACCAAAATAAATCATGACTGACGAAAAAGAAGAAGATAACAACGAAGAAGATCGCAAACATCGAATCCAACGCCTGCTAGATTCGGAGGCGGATACGCGCGCCGAGCCTCCCATCGAGCCGAAGAAGGATGAGACAATGCCGGGTCAGGACGGCACAACGAAGACAAGCGCGCCGCGCCGAACGCCGACCCCACCGCCTCCTCACATCGCGCTGGATAAGGATAATATGCCCCTGCCGCGCCGCGTGGACGAGATTGACATGGATGGCACGCGCGTCACGCCGGTTGCATATGAGCCAACGAGCCGCCAGAGAAACGGCAAACCGCTGACCCGCCGCAGTGTTCCGCCGCCGGTCCAGCCGCCCTCTGCAGGTCAGACCCTGCAGATTGATTGGAAGCAGTGGGGTAGCTGTCTTGCGCGTATCTTGATTCTCGTATTATTCGGTTTGGTCCTGCTTGCCATCATCGCTGGGTCGGCGCTGCTTTATTCGTATTATTCCATTGCACGCACACTGCCAAGCGTTGAAGACCTGCAAACGCGCGCCTCCCAATTTGAGACCACGCGCATATTGGACCGTAATGGGAATCTGCTTTACGAAATCCTTGACCCCAACGCAGGACGACGCACATATGTGACCCTCGACCAGATCTCCCCCGCTCTCCTCGCGGCGACGATTGCCACCGAAGACAAGGACTTTTACATTCACCCGGGCTTTGATCCCGCGGCGATCATCCGCGCGCTATGGGAAAATTATCGCACGGGTGGGAAGGGCGGAGGCGCGTCCACCATCACGCAGCAACTGGCGCGCGCTCTTTTGCTTTCTCCCGAAGAACGCGCCGAACGCACGTACTCACGCAAAGCGCGCGAGATCATCCTCTCCGCTGAAATCACGCGCCGATATTCCAAGGATGACATCCTTGAGTTGTATATCAATGAAATCTATTACGGCAACCTCGCGTATGGCATCGAAGCCGCATCCGAAACCTATTTCGGCAAGACCGCCAATCAACTGACGCTTTCAGAGGCATCTTTCCTGGCGGGTCTGCCGCAATCACCGGCAGTCTATGATGTATACAC
>CAZIYY010000091.1:0-20089 GCA_964543585.1 uncultured Anaerolinea sp.
AAAACGTCGCGCCCTGCTCACTGAAGTGGAGCAGTTAAAGTCAGAGCGAAATATTGTCTCTAAAGAAATTGGAAAGACACTTGCACCTGGCGCAAGTGCAGGTGTGAAAGATGCTGCAGAGCGCGAAAAGAAAATCGCCGCGATGCGCGAAGTCGGCGACCGGATTACCGCGCTTGATAAGGAAGTGGCAGATGTCGAAGCGGAACTAAATTCCATCATGGCGACCATACCAAACGTCCCGGATGAACGCACGCCCATTGGCACATCCGAAAAAGATAATGTTGTACTCCGTACGGTTGGTCAACTCCCTGAATTTGATTTTGAACCAAAGCCGCATTGGGACCTTGGCCCCGCGCTCGGCATCATTGACTTTGAACGCGGCGCCAAGATCACCGGTTCGCGCTTCTATGTACTCAGCGGCGCGGGCGCGCGACTGCAACGCGCCCTGATCGCGTTCATGCTCGACCTGCACACGCGTAGCGGGCAGGGCTACACGGAAAAATATCTTCCGTTCATGGTGAAGTATGAAACGGTCTTCGGCGCGGGACAACTGCCCAAATTCGCGGATAATCTCTACAAAGATCATGAAGAAGAGTTGTATTTCGTGCCGACTGCCGAAGTGCCTCTGACTGGTTTGCATATGGAAGAGATTCTCGATGAAGCCGTGCTGCCTTTGCTTTATACGGGATACACGCCCTGCTTCCGCCGCGAAAAAATGAGCGCGGGACGCGACGTGCGCGGCATCAAACGCGGTCATCAGTTCGATAAAGTCGAGATGTACATGTATGCCAAGCCCGAAGAGTCGGATACCTTGCTCGAAAAGATGCGCGAAGACGCCGAAGCGACTTGCGCCGCGCTGGGTTTTACCTATCGAGTCAAACAACTTTGCACGGCTGATCTCGGATTCAGTTCAGCCATTACTTACGACATCGAAGTTTGGGCGCCGGGATGCAGCGAGTGGCTGGAAGTGTCATCGGTCTCGAATGTACGCGACTTTCAGGCTCGGCGTGCGAATATAAAATATCGCCCTGCGGATGGAGGCAAGGCGCGCTTCCTTCACACGCTAAACGGATCGGGTCTCGGACTTCCTCGCACACTGATCGCCGTGATGGAACAATATCAGCAGGCGGACGGCTCGATCGTCGTGCCTGACGTGCTTCGCCCCTGGATGGGCGGAGTGGATGTTATCAGATCATAAGAATTCATCGCGTTGAGCGGAGCGAGGCAACAGGCGAGTGCAGTCGAAACGCGCTGATTTATATGAAAACTTGTCCTTCGACGACTGGACTGTAATGAACACCGTCCATCCGCCCAGGACATAAGATCGAGGAGATATCTTGCCGCCCGAATTTCTTCAATTCCTTCAATCCGCCTGGATTGTGATCGTTGACGTATTGACGTTATTCGTTCTTCTCGTTGGCTTGCTGGGTCTCATCATGCCTGTCTTCCCCGGGCTGACTGTGATGTGGCTGGCCACGTTGGTATACGCCCTCCTGCAAAGCACAGCAGGCAGAATGACAGGCTGGGATTGGTTCCTCTTCGCTCTCATTACACTGCTGATGATCGGCGGGAATATCGTGGACAACCTTATCATCGCAAGCAAAATGCGCGAGCAGTTCATCCCATGGAGTTCCATTCTGCTGGCATTCGCGGCAGGCATCATTGCCAGTATTTTCTTAACGCCGCTTATCGGTTTGGTCGCTGCGCCTCTGGGATTATTCCTCGCGGAACTTAGAAGGCTGAAGAATCGCGATGAAGCGCTCAAATCCACGAAGGCTTACATGGTCGGTTGGGGCTGGGCATTTGGCGCGAGATTTTTGATTGGCATAACAATGACAGGGTTTTGGATGTTGTGGGCTTGGATCTAACTGCGAGATTGGATGATTAGAGAATTGGGGATTGATCCTATTTCTTCGCTTCTTGGGCGGATTTGATCATCGTCTCTTTGAATTTATTCCCCGCATCGTTTTCCTCCAAGCCGATGAATGCCATGCCATTCTCGGATGCATCCGTAAATTTCCCACTGACATTTATTCCCGAATCGGGGATCATTTTTGCAAATTGTGTTTGTGCATAATCCTGCACGACTATATCCTTCAACTGCGCAGATAGGACGGCGGTTTTCGTTTTGGTCCCACTGACTGCCCATACCAGCCAGCGTGGCGTTACGATGATCTCCGTGTACGCACTCTCCGCGCCGCCGAACAAACCCCTCTTGATCTTTTCAGAATCTGTCTGAATACACATCAAAGCGTCTGCCAGAATGGAGCCAAGGTTGTATTGCTTGATGTGATGCTTGATCGCCTCGATCATTTCTGGTCGCAAATTTTCAAACGGGATTTCGCGCGTTGTACGTTTCCAATCGGACATCATCAATTCTCCTGAACGTTATTTCAATTGCTCGATCACGCTTCCTGCCACCGCTTCCGGCTGTTCGCCGTTTAAGACGCGTGCCAGCGCCTCTTGCATGAGTGGCCCCACCGCCAAAAGCACATCGTTCGATGGAATCGGCTGCGCAGTTTCAAGGATAGGGACAATCGTGGCTTCTCCTTCACCGACACTTGATGGGCGGGTGGGAAGATAACCTGTTGCACGCGTCCAGTTACCGATGAAATCATCCGTTACCAGATAATCTGCAAGTTCGACTGCCAACTGCTGGTTCTCAGGATTTGATCCGGCCAGCGCCCATACCCAGCCCGTTGCAAAGGAGACAGGCGTTTCGTCAAGACCGGGCAATGGGAGCATGAACCCATCCTTGGGAGCGCGGTAATCCGATGCCCAGATGACCGCCATATTTGCGCGACCACTGTGGTATTCATCGAAAGCCTGTTGACCTGAAATTAGATTGGCCGATGAAGCCGGGAACACTTTGGCAGACACGCCATCGGCAATCAGAGTCAAGACACGCGTCAAAATATCCTGATCGAGCGCGGGTTTTCCCTGCGCGTCCACTAACTCCCCGCCCGCTGAAACATATAATGACAGGAGGACTAAAGCCTGCGGATCACCGCCCGCAAACGCAAGCGAATTCTCGCTTGCCAGAATTTCCTTCCAACTATTAATCTCTTCAAAATCAGAACGATGGGCGAGGATCAAAGCGTCTCCCGCGAATGGCAGTCCATAGCCCGTATTTTGTATATGCGCCAGTTGACGAGCATAACCATACCAGTTTGGGTCATCCAACGCAGTGGAAAGACCGTCAATCGGATGCAGGAGGCCTTTCAGCGCCGCGGCTTCGAGCGCGGGACGTGAGAGAGCGATCAAATCGGGCAGGGCAGTGGGTGCGGCCATGCTGGTAACTGATAAGGAATTGAGCAGGTTTGCTTCGCTGCCCTCTGCCTTGATGCGGACTTCGATTTCAAGTCCGGGGTGTTCCGATTCGAAATCTCCCAGACGTTGTTTGAGCAGGTTTGCGGATGTGGTCTCAGCGGCGGGGTCAAATTGCAGAGGCAGCCACACGCGTAAGATGCGCGCTTCACTTGCGGGGGACGCGGGTTGCGTGATGATCGGCTGAGGCGTGGATGTGGCTTGGGGAACAGAAGCAGGCGTCGGCGTAGCGAGAAGCGAGGCGAGGGATGAGCATCCCGCGAGAAATAACGATAGTGTATAATTCGCAATACGTAATTTGCGGCGCATTATTCCAGATCTATCGGTGAGCGGAGAATTGCAGTCAAAAGTTTGACTGAGTTCTGCACATCGGAGTAATCCACCATTTCGGATGGCGAGTGGACGTAACGAACGGGGATGGAAAGGCAGCCTGCTGGCACACCCGCCCGCGCAATTTGAATCGCTTGCGCGTCGGTGCTTCCGATCAATAGGACTTCACGTTGATAAGGAAGTTTATTTTTCTCAGCGGCGCGGATCATGCATTGAACAATGCGCGGGTCGGCGATCATACCCGGGTCTCGTATCTTGATGCAGGGACCTTTGCCGAGAGCCATTTCCATTTTGAGGGCATTGGGGGTATCTCCTGCCGGCGTCACGTCAATTGCGATGCCAACATCGGGATCAATGCCATAAGCCGACGTGCCTGCGCCGCGCACGCCGACCTCTTCCTGCGTTGTGAAAACAAAATAGACATCGTGCGGCATGGATTTGAGCGCGCGCAACGTTTCGATGGCAACCAGAACGCCCACGCGGTCATCCATGGATTTGGCGACGAGACGATTTCCCATCTCAATGAACGGACGGTCAAACGCGGCGACATCGCCGATTTTTACGAGACAATCTTTTTTACTGGTTGCCCCAACGTCAATATAGACTTTGTCGAGCGTTGGAAGTTCATTGATATTATCCAAACGATCAAACCCCATCACACCCTGGGTTCCGCCGTTTAAAAAATGGACGCGGCTTCCGAGAACATATCTTCTGAAGACTTCGCCAATGGGCGAAAAACGCACAAAGCCATTCTCATCAACGTGGCTGGCCATAAGCCCAATCTCATCCATGTGCGCGGCGATCATGATCTTCTTCGTATCTTTGGATGGTTTGGTCGGGCGTTTGCGCGCGATGAGATTGCCCAGCGCGTCAACTTTTATTTCATCGGCAAGCGGTTTTACTTCCGCGCGCACGATCTCGCGGACTTTGTCTTCATAACCGGAAGGTCCAAAGGTTTCGGTGAGGGTTTTGAGAAGCTGTTTCATGAAAAGTCCTGGGATTAGGGAATAGGTAATTGGAGACCGGAGATTAGAGGATCAAGTAAGTGACCCTACGCGCCTTTATGCTCTCGCAGGATTGTAACCCGGCGAAATACGGCGATCATAGACCGCCTTTGAGCGTTACCGCATAAGGTGAGTTAAGTCAAAGATAACGATTGACCATTTTCGTATGATTTACTTTCATCATGCGTAAAGACGTGAGCCTTGCTTTGTCCCATTACTTTCCATTCGCCGCCGAGGGCGCCGATGAGTGCAGTGTTTTCGTCAATGCCGATCATGCGCTCTCCCTTTTTGAGTTGACTTTTCAACGCGAAGACAAGTGGCTTCCAGATTCCCGGAATGGCGTCGAAGTGCGGGATGATAAATTTAGCAGGCATAATATCGAATCCTTCCTGCGTTCCAACCAGGCGAAAACTTGGGATGCGCTTTGAAAGGATCATGGCGCCCGCCGAGCAGCCAGCGTAGATCGCGCCATTCCCCCACGCCTTTTGCAGCGCTGACCAGGCGCGCGAGCCTTGCATCGTCTCATAAAGATATTGGGGATTACCGCCCGAGAAGTAAATAAGATCTGCATTTTCAAGCAGTGGTTCGTATTGCGCGTCGTTGGCGGATGCCTTGTCAATGATGCGCAAGGCGTTCACTTCCGCGCCAAGTTTTTGGAAATGCTCAACGCCCATGCGCGACCAGCGATTGATACTTTCGTCACCCTCCTGCCCCGCTCCAGTAGGCAGGCAAACGACGCGCGGCGTTTTGACGTTCAGGTTGGCAAGCAGGTAACGATCAACGTCGTCCATTACGGGCAGGTATTCACCGGAGCCAACGAGAGCAATTAATCCATTCATGGGTTACCTATAGGTAGAAAGTAGACAAGGAAACAAGTAGATAAGTAAACAAGTTAGTGACTGATGGTAAGTACCGTCTCGAAGGTGCGAACGGTTCAACAAGGTTTTTCAAGGGGACTTTCGGGACGTTCTGCGTAAGATGAGTTCGAGATGCTAACGATTTGTAATAAGTGCCGGCGCGGTGCGTTTCAACGCGGCGTGAAGCAAATTGATCGTGTTCTTCCAATCCTCCACGCGCGCAATGCTCACAGGCGAATGTGTGTAACGATGCGGCACCGAGACGGATACGGTTGGTATTCCTGCGAGCGCTAATTGGATCGCACCTGAGTCTGTGCCGCCGCCTCCAGGCTGGCGGAATTGATGTGGAATCGACTGGGCTTCGGCAGTCTCTTGAAGAAAGCGAACCAGACGCGGGTCGTAAAGGGTCGAACCATCCGCAAGATAGATCGCGGGACCACGCCCGAGTTTCGTGTTGTACGTTATGTTCTCGCCACCATCAAACATGGGCAGGTCATGCGCGGGCGTCGAGTCGATTGCAATCGCGAGATCGGGATCGAAATACTGCGCCGCGACTTTTGCGCCGCGCAAGCCAATCTCCTCCTGCACTGTGAACGCTGCGCACAGGTCAATGTTCGATGGCGCGTGTTTCACCAATTCGATCAGGGTCGCAACGCCGATGCGATCATCAATGGACTTCGACATGATGGATGGACCGACGCGGCGAAACTTTGTCGCGAAGCCGGCGCGGTCGCTCACCTTGGCTTTGCCAGAGGGACCGACATCAATGCGAAGTGAGTCCAGCGGCGCTTTACGCGTTCGTTCACCGGCGTCCATCAAGTGAATCGGTTTCCCGCCGATCACGCCTGGCGTTCGTTCCCTGCCGACAAAAACTTGTTTGCCAACGAGATGGCGGACATCAATGCCGCCCACCGTTTCAAAGCGATAGATTCCTTCGCCATCCTCCGCCACGATCATAAAGCCGACTTCGTCCATGTGCGCGTCGAGCATGACGCGCATACGCTTCCTGCTTCGCGTTCGCCCTTGCCTGGCCGCCAGGACGTTACCCAACGCGTCCACTTTGACCTCATCCGCGTAGGGCTTGATCTCTTCGAGAACGATCTTCCGAACCTCGCCTTCATCGCCCGATACCGCGATGACGTTGCAAAGTTTTTCGAGCAATTTGAGTTGAGCGTTACCAAAGGTTGGCATAAGTAGTAATTGGTAACTGGTAATTACGAATTACCAATTACGATTTTTTCAGTCATCCCATCTTATTGATTCGACAAAATTATCATCGAGCGAGGCAATGAACTCTGCGAGCAAACGCCCTGCGCGTTGAATGTCTTTTACTGCAACCGATTCAACCGGAGTGTGCATGTAACGAATTGGGAATTCCACCAACGCGGTTGGGATTCCTTCAGCAGTCGTTTGCATGGGATACGCATCCGTGCCTGAATGTGCGGGCGTCAGATCGAGGAACCAGGGGATCTCGAGTTTCTCTGCCAACTCTTTGAGTTTCTTATGTAGGAAGGGATGCATGTTGGGTCCCATGCACAGCCCAACGCCCTTGCCAAGTGAGTATGTCTGCCAGCCGTTCGCGCCTGGTCCTTTGGCAAATGTGCCATCTACAGCAATTGCGATCTGCGGACGTAACTCAAATGCCGAACCATACGCGCCCAGATAACTCACTTCCTCTTGTACAGTTGCAACTGCCCACACATCCCAAAGATGAGATTTGCTTTGCAGTTCTTCCAAACAAACTGTCAAAGCCACGACCGAGGCGCGGTTATCGAGCGTGTGACCTGAGATCACATCTCCTGCCAGTTCCATCGGATCATTCGCAAATGATACCAAATCGCCCACGCGCACTTTCTTTTCCACTTCGCGAGGGGTTAATCCCGTATCCACTAAAAGATAATTGACATCGAGCGCGCCGTCCCCGGCAGACTCAGGCAACAACTTTGCAGACGGCATGGCGATCACAGCGGGCAATTCCTCCCTGCTGCTCGCATGGACAGTAACTTGCGCGCCGGGCAGTACGCGTACGTCAATACCGCCGACTTTTGTAATATGCAGGAATCCATCCGTGACTTTCGAGACCATCATCCCAATCGCGTCCATGTGCGCGGCGATCATCACAGAAGGACGCGGGGATTTACCAGAACCAGTTTTGAGTCCATGCAGGGAACCGACGCGGCTGACGCTTGTTTCATCCACAAGCGGACGCCACTGCTCTTCGATCAGTTTGGCGACTGGCGTTTCAAAACCAGAAAGACCTGAAATAGATATCAGTGATTTCAGGAAGGGAAGGATATCTGTCATTTTATGGGGTTGGCGTTGGAGTTGGAGTTGCTGATGGGAAAGAGGTGATGGATGGAGTCGGAGTAACGGACGGCGTGGGCGTCAGTGAAGGCGTAAGCGTTGCTGTAGGGGTATTCGTGATCGTTGGGGTGAACGAGGGCGTAAAAGACGGAGTATTCGTAAACGTGAAAGTCGGGGTCAATGTCAGACTCGCGGTAGCTGTGGGGGTAAATGTAGCGGTAGGGGTAAAGGTTGGCGTAAAGGTCGCTGTGTCAGTGATAGTCCCAGTTACGATCAACGGAGTCAGGCTGAGGGTGGGGGTGGGAGGCGTTCCAATTGCCGTGACCGTTTCGGTAACCGTGGGTGTTAAATCCCCCGCTCCTGGCGCGAGCGCAATGGCAACCCATCCGATGCAGTAACAGGGAATCGTGGCAAGCGTGATGGCGATCAATGTGAGACGGCGGCGCGCGCGGGCATCGGAGGCGTCAAGCATAGTGGGTAGATTATAATCCATCATCATTCATAGGTTATATTATCCACAGGATCCGCTTCGTTATGATTCCCCTTCATCTTCGCATTTCGGGTTTTCTCTCTTATCGCGATACGGTCGAACTTGATTTCAACGCGTTCGATCTTGCGTGTATTTCGGGCCAAAACGGGGCGGGCAAATCATCGCTCCTGGATGCCATCACGTGGACGTTGTTCGGCGAAGCGCGCGGCAAGAGTGGTGACATCATCAATCTTCACCCTGAAGTGAAAGGCGCGGAAGTGATCTTCACATTCAGGCATGAAGAAAACACGTATCGCGTGCAGCGTATGTTACCGCGCAACAAAAATACCATACTTGAATTTTGGATTCAAAACAACGAAGAGTGGCGACCACTTACGGAAAAGACTACGCGCGATACACAGGCGCGCATCGAACAAACCCTGCGGCTCGATTATGAAACTTTTGTCAACGCATCCTTCTTTTTGCAGGGCAAGGCGGACCAGTTCACGCAGCAGAACGCGGGGAAACGCAAGGACGTGTTGAGCAATATTCTCGGTCTTGAAGTGTGGGAGCAATACAAAACCCGCGCCGCCGAAAGACGAAAAGCGATTGAACGCGATGTGGATGAGATTGACGGGCGCGTTGCTGAGATCGACGCGGAACTTAGCGAAGAAGACGCTCGCAAAATACGATTCGCCGAACTGGAAGCAAACCTCAAACAATTGACAGCCTCGCGTGCCGCGCAGGAATCTGCGTTGGAGAATATCAAGAGGAACGCGGCGTTATTGCACGAACAACGCAGGATGACCGCGACCCTCTCTGCCGGACTCGAACGCGCCCGCTCGGCTCTCGCGGGACTTGAGACTCGTCTCGCCGCCAAAGGAGCGGAGCGCGACTCTTACGCTGATCTCGTCAAGCGCGCAAAGGAGATCGAGTCCGCCTACAAAGCCTGGCAAAAGACGCGCAAGGAATTGGAAGAGTGGGATAAGACTGCATCGAAATTCCATGAACACGAAAAAGAACGCGCTCCATTACAGGAAAAAATATCAGCAGAAAAGGCAAGGTTCGAACAGGAGTTGAGCGGCCTACGTGAACAAGAGGGAGTGATCAGCAATCAATTATCAGTCATCGGTAATTTGGAAACCGAGATACAAAACGCCCAACAACTTTTGAGCGACGCCGAATCAAAGGTCAACCAACGCGCTGAATTGGAAAACGCGAGAAACGCGGCGCGTGAAAGACAGGCAGAACTCAGGACTCAGAACGAACAACTCAAAATGCAGATGGACGAATTGAAATCCCGCATTGAAAAACTGGAATCTGCGGATGGAGCCGAATGTCCATTATGCGGGCAGGAGTTAACTGCCGAACATCGCGAGTCCACACTTGAGCGATTGCAAAGCGAAGGCAAGGAGATGGGAGATAGTCATCGCGCCAACAAAACAGAAACGACCAGTCTTGCAAGCCAAATCTCTAATCTCGAATCTCTAATCTCGAATCTCTCTTCTGCCGAAAACGACCGCGTGCAGCACGCCAGTGAAATCTCCCAACTCACCGAACGTCTGGATACATTACAGTCGCGCGCGAAGGACTGGGACTCGAATGGCAAGAAACGATTGAAGGAAGTGGAAAAACTTTTGGAACGCCGCAAGTATGCCGTGGACGAACAAAAACAACTCGCGAAACTGGACAAGGAACTCGCCAAACTCGGTTACGACGCGTCTGCGCATGACAAGTTACGCAAGAAGGAAAACGAAGTGCGAAGCGCGGAGGAAGAATATAGCAGCCTGCAATCTGGGCGCGAGGTTAGCAGACAAATCGAGAGTGAAATCGTAAATCTAAAATCCGAAATCGAAAACCGTAAATCTGAAATCGTAAATCTCGAAGGCGAGTATCAAACTGTAACAGCCAGTTTGGAATCAGTGGAGGCGCAAGCTCCAAATCTCGATACAGCCGAGCGCGAGTTGTTTAAACTGCGCGAAGACGAGAACAAGGCTCGCAGTGAACTGGGCGGCGCCCAACAACGCGTGGATATTCTCAAAACCCAGCGCGCCCGCAAGGCAGACTTTGAAAAAGAACGCGAAGAACTGCAAAAACAGATCGCGCGCCATAAAACCCTCGAACGTGCCTTCGGCAAGGACGGAGTACCCGCGCTGTTGATCGAACAGGCATTGCCGCAAATTGAGACGAAAGCGAATGAATTGCTTGATCGTTTATCCGATGGGCAAATGTCCGTTCGTTTTGTGACACAAGCCGAATACAAAGACAAGAAACGTGAAGACCTGAAAGAAACTCTCGACATTCAAATCAGCGATACGGCCGGCGTGCGCGACTATGAAATGTATTCGGGCGGCGAAGCGTTCCGCGTCAACTTTGCGATTCGTCTCGCGCTCTCTGAAATTCTCGCGCAACGCAAGGGCGCGCGCCTGCAAACGCTCGTCATTGACGAAGGCTTCGGCTCGCAGGATGTTCAGGGGCGCCAGCGTCTCATCGAAGCCATCAATCTCGTGAAAAACGATTTTGCCAAAATACTTGTCATCACCCATCTGGATGAACTAAAAGACGCGTTCCCCACCCGCATCGAAGTGGAGAAGACCGAACGGGGTTCAGTCATAACTATCGTCTAACGTCGAACGTCAAAGATTTGACCTGACGTTTGACCTTTGACCGAACACCATGCCATACCTTATCCTCTCGACTGTATTCTTCATCGGCGGCATTATTATCATTTACTGGCTTCACAACCAGTATCATCTCGATATCGTCGTCGAGCCAACGCCGCCTCCGCCTCATTCGCCGTTGATTTCCGTCTGCATTCCTGCGCGCAACGAAGAGCGAAATATCCGGGCCTGCGTTGAGGCGATGCTCGCGCAGGATTATCCAAACTTTGAAGTGATTGTTTTGGATGACCGCTCGACGGACTCGACTCTTGAGATGCTTCGCCAACTTGCGGCTCAGAATGATAGACTGAAAATCATCAACGGTTCAGACTTACCGCAAGGCTGGGCGGGAAAACCCCATGCCTTGTTCCAAGCCTCAGCCGCGGCGCGGTCTGCGCAAGGCGCGTGGCTTTGCTTCGTGGATGCGGACACATTCGTTATGCCCGGGGCGCTTTCATCGTGTTACGCCAAAGCCATGGAAACAAACGCGGATATGTTTACGATCCTGACCTTTCAAGTCACAGGTTCATTTTGGGAAAAAGTCGTCATGCCGCTCATACAGACTGCTCTATCCGTTGGATTCTCGCCGCGCAAGGTCAATGACCAAAACCGCAAAGATGCCATCGCAAATGGACAGTTCATCCTGATTAAGCGCGCTGTCTACGATGCCATCGGCGGATATGAGAGCGTCAAAGACCAGATCGTGGAGGACAAAGCTATATCAGAACAGGTCAAATGGAATGGCTATCGTTTGATCGTTGCAGATGGGAGGAAGGTTGCAATGACGCGCATGTACACATCCCTGCCTGAGATGTGGGAAGGCTGGACAAAAAACATTTATCTCGGTTTGCGCGACCAGCCTTTTTTGCTGCTACTTGGCGCGTTTCTTCCACTGATTGCCGCATTCCTCCTCCCTGCCTGGCCCCTGCTTGGCGTCTATTGGTATTTTCACGATGGCGGTTGGATGGCCGCGACGGTGATGGTTGAGACGCTGTTGTTATGGATGTTCCTGATTTATGCTCGCGTCCGCGTGGCAACAACAATGAAGATCACACCCTGGTACGCGTTTACTACTCCGCTCGGCGCGGCGATCTTTGGAGCGATGATATTCGCTTCTGCCTGGAAAGTCATTTCAAGAAAAGGGGTTACGTGGAAGGGACGCGTGTATGCGCGTTGAGGAAACAGCCAAACTCTTGCAGGAACAATTTGAAAGGATATGACGTCAACCCTGCAAAAGGAGACCAAATGAAAAAGATAATTCTTATCGCACTGGCGGTTATTCTTGCCGCATGTTCGGGTGGCGGGAGCGAATTTTCACAGAACCTGGAAAAATGGAATGACGCAAAGATTCCGCACTATCGTTTCTTGCTGAATGTTAGTTGTTTCTGTGCGTTCAGAGATCAAATGCCGCTAACAATTGAAGCGCTGAACGGTGAAGTTGTCTCGATGGCTGGATCAGATGGGTTGGTCATTGCGGCGACTGATCCGAACTACGAGCTCTTCTCAAAATACGCGACGATTGACCGCCTCTTCTCGGAACTGGAGGCTGATCTCGGTGGCGGCGCCGATGAGGTCACTGTGACCTATGACTCTACACATGGCTTTCCATCAGAGCTCAACATTGACTTCATCAAGAATGCGGCGGACGATGAACTGTATTTGAGCGCCTCAGAGTTTGAAACGCTTCCTTAAACAGAAACAAGCCTACCCTAAGTCTGATCGAAGCGTCTCGGCTGAGAATGAAGCGAACAGGCGATCCAGATGGATCGCCTGTTTTTATTTTATCCTGCCATCATTTCTAGCCCAGTAAAACCTGGTCTGTACCGCGGTTGACTTCCCACGGATAGATAATGAACGCATCGGTGGTTGCGGCGTAGTAGTCAGGGCGGACGCTCCCGAACAGACTGCGATAAGGGTTGAAATGAAGCACGCAGGTTTCGGGAAAGCCTCCAGCCGCGGAGACGCGATTCTTCACGGCGGTGATCGTGCGCCCGCCGCCCCACACGTCGTCAACGATCAGGGTTGGGCGGCCGCGCAGTTTATCCTCCGCAGGGAATTGGATGAACTCAGGCCATGCCATCAGATTGGATTTTCGGCTTTCAAACTGCGCGGGGAAGTCCACGGAGGCGGTGAGGATGTGCGTAATATCCATCGCCTGAGCCAGCAAGCCTCCCGGCACCGTTCCGCCGCGCGTGATAATGACCATTGCAGTGAATTCGCGGCGGAATTGTGGGAAGAGGTGGTCAATGAGACGATCCACCTCTTCCCACGTGATCATTTCACGGCGTCGTTGTGGTTGATCTGGTTGCATAAACTATGTTCCATCCCGAGCGAAGGGCAAGCCCCAATAATACTCTAATATTCTCGCTTCGACTATGTTTGACCGGGGAGCGCTGTCTGACTCCGTTCAACGCGTGGCGCGTATACTATTAACCTAAAACTGCCGCCAAAGGTGCGGGCGCGGCGACCTGAATCGGTTGTCCTGCGACTTGCGCCTTTTCCACTTCACGCGCCCAGATGTAGAGGCAGGTGTGATAGGCGGTGGAGGTATATGAACCGATCACACTGGCGATCATAACAGAAGTAAAAAAGACCAGCGCCCCGATTGCGATGCCAATGATCGAGATCGCGGTATTGCCTCCAGATACATAAGCCAGCCCGCCGCCAATCGCGAAGGCAATGATGAAGCCGCCGGCGCCGAGCGCGAAGCCGATCAAACCAGTCACCCAGCGGACGCCCACTGTGCTGATGCCGATTAGCAGTAAATTCTCCTTCGTGATCTTCAAGACACGTCCCATGCCATCTTTGAGATTCAAATCATCGATCACCATGGCCGGTAGGATGAGGTAAGAGGCTTCGGTCCATAATGCTTGGAGCAGGTTTGTTGCGCCGCGCGCCAGGCTGAATGCAATCCCGCCACGTCGGTTGCGTTGCGCGGCATTACGGATCAGGCTTACAGCTGTCGAAGCGGCGGCGAGCGTGAGAATATCAAGGAAGTCACGGCGCACAATAGCCCAGGCTTTATCCATGCGGCCGTCGCCTTCCGCGAGATAGCCGTAGATCAGGTATACGGTCATCGCCGAAAAAACATACGACACGACGAACTGTATAAAGATCATGATCGCGCCCAACACAAAAAGGATGATCCTGCCGAACGACGAATCTCCGAACAGGAACGCCGCGCCAATAATCGGAATGATGCCGATCACTGAGACGATCATCCCAACGATCAGGGCATAGATGGACGGTTTGAGCAGGTCTTTGTCCTTGAAAGCCATGCCCCAGGCTTGCTGCAAGAAAGACCAGCCGCGCGAGAAACTTTGCATGAACGCCTCCTAATTAAGATATCGAACTAAAAATGCCCGCATCAAATATCTCTGTGCGGCAGTTTCTTTGCCAATTATGGATTTTCCTTCTTCATTATAGCAAACTTACCGGCTCCACTTCAACTCTCCAGCCATCCAATTTTACACCGCGCAACAACTCCTGCGGATTCGAGCCGCGCAGGACGATCTGCCATCTATAGTATCCGCCGACCTTTGCAAAGAAACATGGAACGGGACCCACTGTTGGTAATTGGTGATGTGTAACACCTGCACTTGCGTGCGGTGCAAGTGTTAGTAATTTTTGGGCTACTCTGCGCGCTTCCTCTTCGGCTTTGAGTGGGTCTTGATGTCGATATTCCAGCCGCACCAAACGTGAGAACGGCGGATATCCCAATCGTTTGCGTTGCTCCAATTCATATTGATAAAAGCCATTGACATCATGCAATGCCGCAGATTGTATCACTTGATTCTCAGGGTCAAAGGTTTGCAAAACAACCTTTCCACCTCGTTCACTGCGACCCGCGCGGCCCGCAACCTGAGTCAACACCTGAAAGACGCGTTCACCCGCAAATGGATCAGGCAAATGCAGACCAACATCCGCAAGTACGATGCCAACCAGAGTCACAAGCGGAAGGTCGAGTCCTTTTGCGAGCATCTGAGTCCCGATCAACACATCGGCTTGATGATTGGCAAAATGAGTCAGGATCAACTCGTGCGAATCTTTCTGGCGTGTGGTGTCCCAGTCCCAACGCAGGGTGCGCGCCTTCGGAAACAACGTGTTCACTTCGGCTTCGACCCTCTCACTACCCAATCCATATTCACGGATTTGTTTCCCGCCGCACTGCGGACAACTCTTCGGCTTGCCGCGTTCATATCCGCATTGGTGACATAGCAGTCGCTCTTTATCTTCCGTATGAAGCGTCAGAGGCGTTTCGCAATTCGGGCATCGCAGAACGTATCCGCAATCTCGGCAAAAGATATACGTTGCGGTGCCGCGCCGATTTAGGAAGAGGATGGCTTGCTCACCGCGCTTGAGTGTGGACTCAAGTTCATGAAGTAGAAGCCTGCTAAACATCCCGCGTTGACCCGCTTTTAGTTCGTCCCGCATATCCACGATGTGGACGGGGGGTAATCCTGCTTCGACAATGCGACGCAGCAAATCCAATTTCTGAATTTGTTTGGTCGCTGATTGGTATCTTTGTTCAATGGTCGGGGTGGCAGAGCCAAGCACACACACCGCGCCACAGAGACGCGCGTACATCTGTGCCGCATTGATCGCATGATAGAACGGCGGCTCGGCTTGGTGATATGACGCGTCGTGACATTCATCCGCAACGATGAGTCCGATATTCGCCAGTGGCGCAAACAAGGCGCTGCGCGCGCCGATGATGACTTTGAGTTTTCCCGAGCGTGCGCGCCGCCAGGTATCGTATCGCTCGCCCTCCGAAAGTTTCGAGTGGACGATGCCCACCTGCCCGGGGAAGCGACTCAAAAAGCGGCGAACCGTTTGCGGTGTGAGCGCAATTTCCGGGACAAGAATGATCGCCTGCTTCCCGCGCTTGATGACCTCTTCCGTTGCGCGCAGATAGAGTTCTGTCTTGCCTGAACCTGTCACGCCTTGAAGCAGGAATGTTGCCGGTTGCGTCCGCTCCGCTTCGCTACGGGATGATATATTGCGTGTTGCGTTCGTGATTTCTTTCAGTGCAACATCTTGTTCAGCAGTTAATTTAATTTCGTCTTTACCTGTATACCTGTCCGCTTGCGCGTGTTTACCTGTTTTCTCCAGCGGGTCCCGAAATATCTCGCTCTCAAATAATCTTATTAACCCGCGCTCTTCGAGTTCCTGCAAGTCGGCGAGATTGCAACCAGTCTCAGCATATACCCACGAGAGATTGATGGCATCGGGTTGTTGGATCAAAAATCGCAACGCGGACTGCCTGCGCGCAAGTGTTTGCTTCGTGCCAAGATTCGGCATTTCAACTTCCGCTTCCTGCGGCGGGACGGCAAGCAGCGCGACGCGAATGTATTTTGATCTCACGCGCGGCGGCGGAAGGATGCTCTTCGCTGAAAGCATGCCCTTCCTTACAAGAAATTGCGCGGTCTTGCGCCAATCCACTCTGGAGAAGTGTGTATCAATTTGTCGCCCACGCAGAGGACCGCGCATACGCAATAAGTTCAAGATCATGTCTTCGATTCTTAGTTTTTGCGTTTTGACGCTCATCGTTTTCGATTCAGTTTCGGACTTTCGACTCTCGATTCTCAAATCTCTAATCTCATACAATGTATCCACCTGCTGACTCAACCCTGTTGGCAAGAACAATCCAACCACCGCCGCCAGCGGCGAAAGCGTGGACTCCGCCATTGATTCCGCCAATGAAATTTGCGTCTGGGTCAAAACAGGTTCAGGGTCAACGAGTTCGACGATCTCTTTGACATCGGGAACGGACGGTTGGTCAATGAAGCGAAAGACCACGCCCTGCGCCGTCTGCTTCCCAAACGGGACAATGACAAGATGCCCGACTCCCACCTTCCCCGCGAGGGATTCGGGAACGGCATAATCAAATATCCCCGCGACGGATGGGACGTTGACAACGATTTGAACGAAGGAAGTCATTGGGGTGATTGTATCGTGAAAGGCTTTTGGCGGGGATTATGGTTGGGAGTAAAATTGAAATCGTGATCAAATTTCAATGCGAGATGTCTGGAACATGAGATCCAAGTTGCTTATATCGATAACCGTTCTATTTGTATTAGTTGGATGTATTTCAAATCCAAGTGCTAAGGATATTCAACTTTTCCCGGCACCCACATTGGAATTAACAGCCCCAATACCCACAACTAGACTTCAAATAACTTATATCAGAAATGAACAAGAGCAAAATTACGGCGAGTTGTACGCGATAGATATTACTTGTATGACACAAGACAAAGTATGCTTTGGCGAACCCAAGCTGCTATTTCAGTCTTTAAAGATGCCAAACAATGAACAAAATAAGCCGAAGGGATTGCTTACAGATTACAGTTGGTCGCCAGAAGGAAATAATATTGCCTTGACTTCAGTTGGAGGCATATTAATTGGGGATCTGAATACGCAAGATTGGTTAAACATTACGAATAGACCAGGCATTGACGAATATGAACCTAAATGGTCGCCTGATGGGAAGTTTATTTATTACCTTGCCTGTCCTCGTATCATAGAAGGAGATTATGGAGGACATCGCAATTGTCGCCTTTACCGTTCTGATCCTATGGGGAAAAAGGAGGTTGCCTTGCTTGGTTCAATTAGCCATTCAATTGACTCTTATGATATATCGCCTGATGCACAAAAAATCGTATTCGCGGTATCTGCTCCCCTTTCCATAAGCGATCTACTCTATCAAGCTAATTGGGACGGCACAAACAGCCATCAAATGACAACGGGAGATGTTAGTGAAAATACGCCCTCATTTTCTCCAGATGGGCAAAAAATTACTTTTGTACGCTCAACCATTTTATATTACGCGGATTCAAAGGAGGAGTCAGATATTATTGTAAAGGATTTGGTCTCTGGAGAAGAAAAGAACCTGACTGAAAATTTTGATGGCATAGCATCCTCTCCCAGTTTCTCACCCCATGGAGCATGGATAGTATTTTATTCATTTGACGTTGATTTACATGCAAACATATTTCTTGTCTCACTTGAACAAGAAATCATTGTTCAAGTCACCCACGGTAACGAAGAAATACATCCTGCCTGGCGATGGTTCTCAGAATAGCACAACTTCACTGCCGCGCCATACTCCACCACGGATTAATAATCCCTTGTCACATCACTCATGATAACGTAACAAAATCGGGGCAACAGTGTTTATATTCTCAACAAAGTCAACCATCTCACAGGAGGCATTCCATGTATCCCAAGCCCCAAGGATTTAACCGAGTCGGTATCGTCCAGTGTTTTCTGGCGGCGTTCTTTGTATTGTGGTTTCTCGTCATGCCGCAGAACGGCAAATATTTTGCGTGGCCCGTTGTCCCTGAATTGACCGCCATGTTCCTGGGCGCGGGCTTCATCCTGCGCAGTTATTTCGGCTATCACCTGTGGCGTGACAAATACTGGTATACCGTACGCTGGAGCATAAACGGTGACTTTGCATTTCTCGGTACTCTTTTTGTCACCACCTGGTGGCACGTCAGTGAAATGAACTGGAGTTTGCAGGGCGTAAGCAATGGATTAAGGATTTTCAGCCTCACGGTCACACATGTTTGGCTGCTGGCATATACTTTCGAGCCGCTCACGGTCTACCTTCTTCGTCCGCGCCACGCAGAAGCGAACGCGCCCGTCCCTGCGAACCTGTCTGAAGGCGAGCTTCAAATGCCGTTGAAGTCTGCGCTGCTGGCAATATTCTATGTTGGCGCGGCATTGTGGGCATTATTCTTCTTCACACCCGAGTTTGCCAACACACGCTGGCCCTGGGAACTGAATCCCTTCGACGCGCGCATCATGTCCGCCTGGTTCGCGGGCAGTTCAGTATGGGCATTCACTATGTATTTCATGAAAGATTGGGTGGAAGTGAAGATCGGTGTGCGCGCACTCATTTTGTTCGTTCTGGGTCTGCTTGGTGTTTGGGTGATTGCCTCCTCGCGCTATGAACTGAATCACACCGAGATCGCGAGCCGGCAGGGATTGGTGTATGGGGTTACCCTTGCAATCATATCGGCATGGCTTTTGTTCGCGTATTGGAAACAGGAACAGGCAAGTAAAAAATCCTAAACGAAAAAGGCGACTTTACTCAAGTCGCCTTTTTGATGATCCATACATCGCTATTTCGACTTCAACATCACCGGCACCGCTGCTCCTATAATTTCCAGCAAAAGTCCCTTCGATGAAGAAGGGACTTCTTGTTTTAGGGCGTATTCGTCGGCGTTGCTGTTGCCGTTGCAGTAGGTGTGGAAGTTGCTGTTGCAGAAGCGCTCGTTGTAGCGCTTGTGGCTGTACCTGTCGCCGTGCTTGCCGCGCCTCCCACCACAATTTGAACGTAGACTTCATCACCGAAGGATTGCCCGCCCGCAGTGGACATACGCCAGTTACTGCGGACTGTGCCTGCCTTGTTTGGAGCGGTCATCGGCACGGACACACTGTATTCCGCGCCAGCCGCAACAGGCGCAGTGAGCGTTTGCGTTGTGCCCCCCATTGCATCCCCGCCTATGAATGCGAATTTAAATCCGGCATCCCACGCGCAGGTTCCTGTGTTTTTCACCTTCCATGTTTTTGTAAATGTTTGTCCCGGCGTCATCGGTGTGTTATCTTGAATGGTCACGTCGCTCATAAATGCGAGACCATAGCAGGGGGCTGTTGGAGGCGCTGTTGGACCACTAACGAACGGAGTTCCGCCGGTGCTGGTGGCGAGCGGAGCGAAAGTAGGCGCGGGCGTCAGCGTGGGAACAGGCGTATCGGATGGCGCGGCACGCGCGGTCCCAGTCAGAGCCGCAGAGAATGTCGCGATTGCCTGAGTCTGTATCTCATCTGGACTCAGTGTGGGTGTTGGCTCAGGCTCGCCGCCTCCGCATGACGTCAGCAATAATGCGCCAATCATGACCATTGATTGACCAATGGTCATTAATCGAAGTTTAAGCATTTGTACTCCTTTCAATGAGAGGCGTTATTTTACTTGGATTTCCTCCACTGCTTGACGGACGCATACCCCACAATGTTCCTATTCTTAGCGTGCTATAATCTAGCCGCCCATGATTTACCTGGATTATTCCGCCACGACCCCAATGGATTCCCGCGTTTTGGACGCGATGACTCCCTACTTTTCCGCTTCCTTTGGCA
>CAZIYY010000092.1:0-20067 GCA_964543585.1 uncultured Anaerolinea sp.
TTTGCCATGAGTTTTCTACTTTTCACTGGTATCATTTTACGGGAGGGTTACCACTACTCTGTTGCCAAATCCACTGGGTGCCCAGTCCTTCTCGATTGTTAGCAAGATGAGTTGGCAAACTGGATCTGGCCGGTTTGTATTCTGTTCCATCTGGTAGATCGTAAGCAATTGTATTTTCAAACATATGTCCGATTTCGTGAATAACAAGATTTGTGTTCATAAGCTGTTGATAATCATTATGAGCAGCATAAAAAGCCCTAAACTTGATTGTATCGCGATCAATTGTTCGAGCTAATCTTGAGCACTCAGAACAACCCCACTCAAAGGTTGTGCTGCCGAACGTCTGATTGAATGCTTCCGCTGCTGATTCGCCATTCCCCCTTTCAGAGGCAAACTTTGTGCCAACAGCTACTACCGCAGATGCCGCGGCAATAATATTCCTATCCTCCCATGTTCCAGAAAGTCTCACACCAGATCTAGTCAAGATTTGGCGTGCTAATGCAGGCGATGATGGCACATTCATCCATCCCTTACAATCATTATCTTGACCTTCGCAAACCTTATGCCCACTTGGGTCATTGTATCGTAATGGATTATTTACCGTGTAACTAAAACGATTCAGATTCTGCGGATTGGCATAACCCGGCACGATGGTATCCGCGCTCAAGAACCTCCCCAACTTGGGCGAGTAGAATCTCGCGTTGAAGTGATAGATGCCCAAGCCAGTTATTTCTCTTTGGCCCGTGAACAATTTATCTGTAAGAATACTACCCGTCGCCACACGATTTTCTCCGACGATATTCCGCTGGCATCCGTGACTACGCTGGCAGAGCCAAATGATCTTTCAAGCGTTGGGTTGACTGGCGAAGCCGTATCGAAACCATGTAGCACTTTTCATTTCCACTCTAAACTGGTTTATCGGATACTCCAACCATTGCGGACTCAAGATCATTGTAGATTGGAATGATCTGCGGAATACCCGTTATGTCCAAAACTTCCGCAACGCTTCGTTGTGGGTTGAGCAAAGCCATTTTCCCGCCGTGGCTGATAACCGATTTGGCTGTGTTGATAAGCATGGGGATTCCAATCGAGGAAAGGTAATCCACTTTGGATAAATCCACGAGCACGCGCGCGTGATCTCCCGCGCACCTACGGACAAATTCGACCTCGGTAACATAGGTGCTGGTCATGTCTAGGGAGCCGATAAGTTTGATCAGGCGGATGCCATTGTCCAGTTCACTGTATTGGAGATTCATGGGTAATTTGCCTCTCGGTTGAAATTGTACCAATAAATGGGTACAGCGCAAAAGTGTCGGCATGTCGTTGCGAGGAGGGCACTTGCTCTTCCCGACGAAGCAATCTCCTCTTTGCGATGAGGAGACTGCTTCGGCAAAACCAAGAGCGCCTCGCAGCGACATGCTCATGGGAAGTTTCCTGACAGTTTTGCGCCACACGCCCAATAAGTATTAAACCCAGGCGCGATTGTCCCGCTCGCTTCTCAAAGGGTGAATGAGGCGAGCGGGATTGATAAACTGGTACAATTTCATAAACTGATTCACCACAGGAGATTTTAATGAGAAAAGTCATTGGTCCCGATGTGAGTTTTTATCAGGATGAACCCAGCACGCCGCAGGGAATTAACTTCGTGAGGCTGAACCAGGCTTCGGATTTTGTCATCATCCGAGTCGGGCAAAACCTTTGGACCGACTCCGATTTCACATACAACTGGCGCGCCGCAAAGGAAGCAGGTCTGCCGCGCGGCTCGTACTGGTTCTATGATAGCCGCGCAGACCCGAAGCAACAAGCTGACTTATGGGTCAGCCTGTTGGGAAATGATATGGGCGAACTTCCGCTCTTCGCCGATCTTGAAGAGGCATACGGCGGAGAATTCAAAGGCTGGGCAAATTGGAAAAAATTTCTTGACCGCCTGAAAACGCTGGTGGGATCGAAGGAAATCGGGGTTTACACAGCCTACTATTATTGGCTGGAGAATGCGCCCAATCCTGTTACACAAGCCAGCGACCTGGAATATTTCCATCGCTATCCTTTGTGGATCGCGAACTACGGGGTAGCTCAACCTCAGGTCCCCAAGCCCTGGACTGCGAACGAATGGCTGCTCTGGCAATTCACCGCCATGGGAGACGGGCACTTTTATGGTGTGGAGAGCAACGAGATCGACCTCAATTATTTCAACGGCGACCCGCAAGCGTTCGCTCAACGCTTTGGCGTGCCTCTGCCCGAGGACCCGGTCCCTCCCGACGACCCGTCAGGGAATCGATATCGCGTCAATGCGGGCGCATTGTACGTGCGCGAGGGACCCGGCACAAACTTCAAGTCAATTGGATATTTGCGAAGGAACGATATCGTTGAAGCGCTCGCCTCGAATGTGGATGGAAGCTGGCTGAGAGTCCGCCGCCTCAGTGACGGACTAACCGGCTGGTGCGCGATCACGTATCTTGTCCGTGTGACCGTGCCGCCGCCCCCGCCTCCACCGGACCCCGGAACTGGGAACCGTTACCGAGTCAATGCCGGCGCCTTATACGTTCGCGAGGGACCCAACGGTAGTTTCAGAATAGTCGGCTATCTCAAAAGGGACGATATCGTCGAGAGTCTCGAATCAAACCCGGATGGTAGTTGGATGCGAGTCCGTCGTCTCAGCGACGGCTTGACCGGCTGGTGCTCCACGACCTATCTTGTCCGCGTCAGCGCGCCTCCCCCTCCCCCGCCTCCTCCGCCCGACGATGGGACGGAAGTCAAATATCGAGTAACAGCCGCCAGGCTGAATATCCGCGAAGGACCCGGCACGAATTTCAAATCGCTGGGCGTCGTGTCGTTGAATCAAATCGTCACTGCGATTGGAGCGAACGCCGATCAGAGTTGGAGACAGATCCGCCGGGCGGATGGATTGATCGGTTGGGTCTCTGCGCGCTATCTGGCGCTTGCCCCGACCCCGCCGCCGCCCGATCCGAATGAGCCGCCCACCGATGAAAACGCCGGGACTTGGTTCCGCGTCACTGCGGCGAGGATCAACGTGCGTGAGGAAGCCAATTCGACTTCCAAATCAATCGGCTATCTTTCAAAGAATGAAGCGGTGGAGGCGCTGAGCGCGAATGCCGATAAAACGTGGATCCGCTTCCGCCGCGTGGACGGCTTGGTTGCGTGGGTATCCGCCGGTTATCTCGTCAATTTGGGCAAGACTCCCGATTCGGTTATGCAAAAAGTTTTCAACGGCGTCACCTATTATCGAAGGGAAAGCGCAAGCCCGCGTAAAGTTGTGTCGCATATTCTGGCGATTGACCTGCGTACTGAAAAGATTCGCTTCCTGGTCACGCCGCCGCTCCGCGAAAGCCTGCCGCCATTATGCACGCGTAAAACTTCGCAGTTTTTAGGAGATCAGCGTATGCAGATCGCTATCAATGGCGATGGCTTCTATTATCTTGACCCCACGAAATACAACCCACAGAATTACTGCCCCGATGGCGGCGACCCGATCCGGCTTGTGGGATACGCGGCTTCACGCGGCACAGTCTATTCTGAGAAGGAACCGGGGCGTCCCATCCTGTTTATCAACCAGCGTAATGAAATTACTTTTGATACCGCAAAAGGGAAGGTGTATAACGCGGTCTCTGGAGATCGAATGTTGGTTGTGAAGGGCAAAAAAGTTGCAGGCTTGGATACGAGTTCGTTCGATCCGCGCACCGCGTTGGGTATCAATCAGAATGGGCGTTGGTTGTACCTGGTCGTTGTGGACGGCCGCGAATTCAGCGAGGGCGTGAACTTTGATGAACTGGCTGATATTTTGCTCTCCAACGGCGCGTATACTGCGATGAGTCTCGATGGAGGCGGTTCTTCAACGATGGCAATCGAAGGGTTCGATGGAATGCCGCGCGTCTTGAACACGTTGATAGACGAAAACGTGCCCGGACGCGAACGAGCCGTTGCCAATCATTTGGGAATCTCGTTCAAGAAGTGAATAATTGGTTTTGTCATGCTGAGTAGGACCACAGCGAAATGACGCTGTTCAAAGCGAAAGAAACAAAGAGCCTCAGCCACGAATTACACGAATTTTCGCGAATTGGTTTTTTAAAAATTCGCGCTCGTTCGCGAAATTCGCGGCAAATGGGTTTGAAAACCCTTGTTCCTTGGTAGCGAAGAGCGCTTCCTCAGAGTGACATTATTTCATTATGACAACCCAGACTCAAACTTCCTATAAAACCATCCCCGGTCCGCGCGGACTGCCTATTCTCGGCGTAATGCCTGAGATGGTCAGTGACATGCTTGGGCTGTTCACAAAAACTGCGCGGGAGTTTGGCGGCATCGCGCAATTCAAACTGCTCAACTCAACTTATTTTCTGATCACAAATCCTGATTACGTCAAATACATTCTTCAGGATAATTACAAGAATTACGTGCGCGGCAGAAGCGTGGAGACGGGCCGCGTGCTGTTGGGAAATGGCCTGCCTTTGATTGACGGGGATTTCTGGCTGCGCGAGAGACGATTGCTCCAGCCTGCATTTCACCGCGAAAGGCTTGAGACTCTTGCATCCACAGCAGGCAAGGTGATCGAATCCTTCCTGCAAAAATGGGAACAACAAGCGCGCAGCAATCAACCTTTGGATTTGGACGACGAAATGATGCGGCTTACCCTGACCGTCATTATCAAATCCATGTTCAGCGCGGATATTGACGATAAAATACAGGCATTGAGTCACGCCTTCAATGTTGCATCCAAATTCATGCTCTGGCGTAGTCAGCAAATGTGGGCGCCGCCGTTGTCAGTTCCTCTTCCGCGTAACGTGGAATATAACCGCGCTTTCAAAGTCTTGAACGATACGATTTATCCGCTTATCGCTGATGCGCGCAAAAATCCGAAAAATGATCTGCTCGGTCTGTTGCTCGCGATGCGCGACGAGGAAACTGGCGAAGGCATGACCGACCAACAGGCACGCGATGAGGTTGTTACGATCTTCTTCGCGGGACACGAAACCACCGCGGCTTCGATGACGTGGACGTTTTATCTTTTGTCGGAGCACCCCGAAATCGAGACGCGCGTGCGAGCTGAACTCCACACAGTCCTCAATGGGCGTAACCCCGCTCGTTTCAATTCCCCCGTTCAACGAAACGAGCGGGGCAACCCCACGTTTGCCGACCTGCCAAAACTAACTTATACACAGCAGGTCATTCAGGAGGTCTTGCGTTTATATCCAGCCGCGTACCTGTTTGCGCGCGAGGCGGTCACAGAGGATGTGATAGACGGTTATCCCATTCCGCCAAAGACCCTGATATTCATCACGCCCTTCATTACGCATCGCGATCCAAAATACTGGCACGACCCCGAACGATTTGACCCGGATCGTTTTACTCCTGAAAATATTGCGAGCCGCCCGCGCCATGTTTATTATCCGTTCGGCGAAGGACCTCACGTCTGCATCGGAAACAACTTCGCGTTGATGGAGATGCAGTTGATCCTGGCGATGACGCTTCCACGATTCCGCCTGAGGCTGGTCCCGAATCATCCAATTGCGTTCAAGCCCGAAGCCACACTCAGATCGAAGCACGGCATGAAGATGATCGTGGAAAAAATATAGATATGAAAAACTCTCAACTCTACGGCGGAATCGAGGCAGGCGGCACGAAGTTCGTGTGCGTGGTCGCAAGCGGACCGGATCGCATCATTGATGAAGTTCGTTTTCCAACCACGACGCCAGATGAAACGCTGGAAAGAGCGATTCAATTCTTTCAGCCTTTCATCGCTTCGGGACAAATCAGCGCAATCGGTGTCGGTTGTTTTGGTCCGCTCGATCTAAACCCCAAATCTCCGACTTATGGTTTCATCACAGCCACCCCCAAGCCGAACTGGAGCAACACAGATGTGCGCGGCACATTACAGCGCGCGTTGAAGGTGAATATCGCCTTCGATTTGGATGTCAATGCCGCGGCATTGGGCGAAACCATCTGGGGCGCAAGCAAAGGATTCGACCCCTCGTTATATCTCACGATTGGGACGGGGATCGGCGGCGGATATCTCAAGGATGGGAAACCTTTGATCGGATTGCTCACCCCTGAAATGGGACACATCCGCATCCCCCACAACCGCGAACTGGATCCGTTTATTGGAGCCTGTCCCTTCCACGGCGACTGCTTCGAGGGACTAGCCAGTGGGCCCGCAATCGAGAAGCGGCTTGGTGTAACGGGTGCAATTATCCCTGAGGGGGACGCGTTCTGGGATATCGAAACGGACTACATCGCATCCGCATTAATGAACTTCATCCTGACCCTGTCCCCGAAAAAGATCATCCTCGGTGGAGGCGTGATGCAACGCGAATTTCTCTTCCCCAAAATAAGGCGCAGAGTGCGTGAATTGTTGAATGATTATGTCGCGCACAAAAGTGTGTCCGAAAATATTGATAACTACATTGTGCCGCCCGGCTTGGGGAATCAATCAGGCAGTTTGGGAGCCATCGCGCTCGCTACGCTCGCCATACAAGTGACAGACTCAAATCTCATCTGAGTCTCCTCTGGCGTGCGCTGATTTTCATCTTTCCTGTTTACCTGTCTACCTTCCCTATATCTTCCCCGCCACATAATCCAACACATCAATCTTTGTCAGGATTCCAATAGGGCGGCTGTTCTCCACGACGATCAACGCGTAGCCTGATTTCAAAGAGGCCATGGCTTCTTCCAGCGAAGTCTCGGGCGGGAAGACTGCGCCTGCATTTTGCACGAGCGAGTCAATCGGTTCATCCTGGCTGTGTTCGTGCTTTTCGAGCATGTGATTGAGCAAGTCCACTTCTTCGAGCAGACCAACTAATGTGGCATCCTTGCCAACGACAGGCATTTGCGAAATGCCATGCTGGTGCATCACAGCCACAACCTTGCGAATAGAATCACCAAGCATTGCAGTATATAAAACTTTATCAGGTTTCGCGATCAGCAAATCGCCAAGTGTCATCTCGCCAAATTCCATGGAGAGGAATCCAAACTCGCGCATCCACTTGTCATCGAAAAACTTGGAGAGATAGCGCGAACCTGAATCGGGCAATATCACCACAGGCAAACGATCCACGCTGAGTCTGCGGCAATACTTGATCGCGCCTGCGAGAGCGGAACCAGATGACCCGCCCGCGAAAATCCCTTCAAGTCGCACCAGTTGCCGGGCCCACAAGAACGATTCACGGTCACCCGCGCGCTCGATGGCATCCACAACTGAAAGGTCAAGCGCGGTCGGCAAAAAGTCTTCGCCGATCCCTTCCACCTTGTATGTCTTCGGATACGCGCCTTCAGGGATCGTCCCTTTGTTCTGCCAGATCTCGGTCAAGATCGAACCTTCGATATCAATTCCCACAATCTGGATATTCGGATTCTTCGACTTCAGATAATGACCGACTCCCGTGATCGTCCCACCTGTCCCCATGCCAATGATAACATCGGTGATGCGCCCGTCAGTCTGATCCCACAACTCGGGACCCGTCGTCATCTCATGCGTGAGCGGATTATCGGGGTTGTGATATTGATTCGACAAAATTGCATTCGGAGTTTCGCGCACATGTCTTTTCGCAACTTCATAGTACGAGCGCGGGTCATCAGGTGCGACTGCCGTCGGCGTGATGACGACCTTTGCCCCATACGCGCGCAAAAGCAATATCTTCTCGTTGCTCATCTTGTCTGGCATGACAAAAATGGTCTTATAACCTTTGAGCGCCGCGGCGATGGCAAGGCCCACGCCCGTGTTGCCGCTTGTCGCCTCGACAACTGTTCCTCCAGGTTTGAGTTCGCCGCGCTTTTCAGCCTGCTCGATAATGAACGCGCCCACGCGGTCCTTGACCGAGCCGCCAGGATTCATCAACTCCAATTTTGCATACAAAGGACAAGGCAGATCGCGCCCGATCCGTTTCAAACGGACAAGCGGCGTATTCCCCATCGCGCCGAGGATATTATCGTACACACGCTTTTCGGAAGAAACTGGTAATGCCATTCTCTCTCCTTTGATGGTGAGAGTATTTTACCGCACCAATGAAAAGACCTCCGAGATTGCTTCACAAAAATCTCGGAGGTCTGATAAACCTGCTTCGGATTGGATATCAGGAAAGCCATAGCCTTTGCATGATTGTGGGTTGCGGGTTTGCGATACTTCCATATAATTCGCCTGCTCAACAGGTTGGGCATCAAAAATTAATCAAAGGAGTTTCATGAATAAAGCAACAAATCAAATGAAGAAAGTTTTTCTTTCAATTCTTATAGGGTTACTGTTACTTTCTTTTCACAACAGCACCGTATTGGCCGATACGCCAACTCCACCACCCACTGCTGGCACATTGACCTGCTATTCGGACAGCTCGGTTTTTGACTGTGTCCAGATTGACCCATATACAGTGCGCTGGAATGTTATTGGCAATCCATATGATAACGGGAACATAACTGGTCAATTTTCAGTCCAATATCCTGATGGCCCTGTGTATGTGACTGCTCATTGGAGTTATGCTTTATGGGTCTCCGTGAATGGCACTCAAACAAATCCGAAAGGTCAGTATGGAATTGTAGGTTCGTCTGGCGTTTATGTAAACGATGGAGGCAGTGGCACAGTATGCAGCCATAATCTGAATCAGTTGTGCGGCAATTATCCTCTTGGGACATGGGACTTTTTGCAGAATGCCGTAACAGATTCTTCCAGTAGGGCAACAGTTGGTTTCAACAGTCTGCTACGCCGCCTACCACAGTCTTTTGGACGCCAGGGGAGGCTTATATAATTGTTTCAAGTGTAGCATATGGTGGTCTTCCAACAAATACGCCAACAAATACGCCGACTCTGACTCCCACGAATACTCCAACTGCAACATTCACGCCTACTTCAACGCCTACCAATACGCCGACGTTTACTCCCACAAACACATCAACATCAACACCCACAGTAACCCCAACTCCAAACAGAGGCGGTAGTGGCACCTGCTGGGCCAGCGGAGCATCTTGGCCAAATTACTATGCTGATTACACAATCGACTCGAACACTATTCCAACAGATTGGGAAAATTCAATAAATAATGCTGCTAACACTTGGACGAATGTTGTACCGAGCCATTTCGTTTTTTATAACTCAACAGGAACTGATAATATAATCAGCAAAGGTCATCTTGCTGATGCTGATCAGCTTGCTCTGACATCAGTCTACGCTACCTCTACAACCCCCATCACAAAAGTAGTTACTGTTTTCTCCGACACCAAACCATTTGATACGAGCAATCCACCCGCATCAGGCAATTACAGTGTTGAGAACGTAATGACACATGAATTTGGTCATTGGCTTTACCTATTGGACAATTATGATCAACAAAATTGTAGCGAAGTGACTATGTATGGATATATAGTTATCGGTGAAACAAAGAAGACAAGTTTAGAAACCGCAAACAAAGATGCTATTAATTGGCAATATCCATAACACGCTCTAATCAAAATAATTAAAGAAAGAGGAAAAATATATGAACAAGAAAATATTAATCGCCGTGGTCGCTATTACAGGAGTGGCAATTCTATATTACATATTAAATATAAATGGCAACAAAAGAGAACCAATTATTCTCACGTCCAACGCTTCTTATGCAGAAATGTCTCTGGACACTTTAATAACCGAGGCGGACTTAATTGTGATCGGCAGTGTAGATAAGGTTCATCCTAGTCGCTGGAACACTCCTAGTGGAAAATTACCAAAAGGAATCACCGTACATACAATTACCCCAGATAAAGTCATTTTTACAGATGTAAACTTTAGCGTTGATCAAATCTTAAAAGGCCAAAGTAATCAAAAAACAGTCCGGATCCGTTCACTTGGTGGTGTGGTCGGGCAAGATCAAATGATTGTCAGTGGAGTGGCATCTCTTGAGATTGGCAATACCTACTTACTTTTCTTAGGAAAAGACACAGGCTCAACAGCTGATATTACTCCTGGCCACTATTTTGTAAGAGGCGGATTACAAGGCTTGTATCAAATTTCTGAGGGGAAAGCAACATCGTTCAGAGACGAATGGCTGTTGGAAGAGTTGATTGCCTACATCGAAAAATCACTTTCTGGTCAGGTGTCGTTGCCCACACCAACTCCTATCCCCACTGAGTCATTGATTGAAACGCCTCTGCCATTCACAGATACACCAGTGGCTACAGACTTGCCCATCCAAACTCCGTTTCCTACGGAAACAACCAGCCCTACTCCTTAAATCTCACACTTTGCTCCTTGACAACAAAATCTCCTGTCGAAACATCGACAGGAGACATTCTTTCCTCTTTCTTCTTTCATCAATTACCCAAATTACCCAAACCACTCCAACAATCTCTGCGTTTCAAACGAACGTTTCTCGTTCAAAAACTCAGTTGTTGCTTCGGTGAGTGTAACAACTGGCTCAGGCTCTGCCAGAAAACTTCCCTGCACCATCATTGCCTTGCCCCCACCCACTTCCAAATAACAACCACCCTCGCCTTTGAAAGTCGCGGTGGGTTCTTCGCCCGCAAACCCGGAAGCGATTCGATCCGCGACGGTCTCACCCATCTGCTCGGCGAACAATCCCGCTTTCGGGAGTGGCTTGCCATTCGCGAGCATGATTTGAACAACATCACCAATTGCATACACACCGGGGAACAAAGTCTCCAGCGTGCGCGAATTCACGTCCACCCAACCTGACCCTTCGGCGACTAATCCACTCTCTCGTACAACAGCGGGAGGCTTATGCGGCGGCACACCGAGCAGAAGATCAAAAGGTATTCGCTTATTGGCAAACACCACTTCGCCCGCTTCAATAGATGTGGCTTTGTGATTTGGGAAGAACGTGATTCCGTTATCCGCCAAACGCCCCTCGATCAAGTCGCAACTCGCTTGCCCAAGTATAGGCAGTGACATCGGCTGTGGAGAAAACACTTCGATGCTTGCCTTTACACCCCTTGCCTTCAACTTATCACTGATGAGCAATGACATTTCGTAAGGCGCAGGTGGACATTTATACGGCGCGCCAAAGATACCGATCACCAATCGTCCGCCTTGAAATTCATTCAAGGCTTGCGCCGCGCGCGGGATGTCATTTGCATCATAAACATCGAGAGCATATTCCTGAAAACCTGGCACGGCATTTGGAATCAACTCAGCGCCAAGAGCGATCACGAGCGCGTCCGCATCAATTCGTTGACCACCGACTTCCGCGGCGCGTTCCTGCGGATTGATGGACGTGACCGCCTCTCGCATCACGCGCACACCGATCCTGCTAAGGCTTTCGAGAGGCTTCTGTCCCTCTTCAAGAGTCGACTCGCCCACCAGCGCCCAACTCTTGCGGAAGCCCACCATAAAATGGTCACGCTTATCCACAAGAATCACTTCATCTTCTGGGGTAAGTTTTTGTTTGAGACGACGCGCAGTTGCAATCCCACCGAAGCCGCCGCCAAGAATCAATACGCGTTTCATTGAACTCCGTTACTTATGCGCCTCGTTGGTTGAGTAGGCGACGGTGTTCGTCCGTCGCCGTATCGAAACCACCGAGTTCCTTAATACACTGGCAAATTCTTATCCACTTCTTTTGCCCAGGCGTTGATTCCGCCTTTGAGGTTCTTCACCTTCTTGAAGCCTGCACTGACAAGAAGTTCCAGTCCGCGCGCGGAACGCCCGCCAGATTTGCAGAAAATCACCATCTCCTCCGCGCTGTCCAATTCAGAGAGCCGCGCGGCTAATTGACCGAGCGGGATGTTCGTCGCGTTGGGTAATGCCGAAATTTCCAACTCGTGCGGTTCACGTACATCCAACAACTTGAGATGATTCGTCTTTACACGTTCGGAGAGTTCCAATGCGGTGATATCCAAGCCCGCGCCAGCAGAACCTTCTTCATGGTCATGGCTTGGGACACCGCAAAACTCTTCGTAGTCAATCAACTCTTTGACATCGGCATTCGGTCCACACACGCGGCAGTTTGGATTCTTCTTCAACTTCACAAAATCAAAAGTCATGTCGAGCGCGTTGTAAAGCAGTAACCTGCCGATCAACGGCTCGCCGATTCCAAGTAAGACTTTCAATGCCTCGGTTGCCTGGATCGTCCCAATTGTTCCTGGCAAGACCCCCAGCACACCACCCTCGGCGCACGAAGGGACAAGTCCCGGCGGGGGCGGTTCGGGGAAGAGACAGCGATAGCACGGTCCCTCTTTTGCGTAGAAGACGCTCGCCTGCCCGTCAAAGCGATAAATGGACGCGTACACATTGGGCTTGCCGAGGAACACGGCGACGTCGTTGGTGAGGTAACGCGTCGGGAAGTTATCGGTCCCATCGAGGATAATGTCATAGTCCCGCGCGATGCGCAGCGCGTTTTCAGAAGTGAACGGCTCGTTGTACACATCCACTTGAATATCGGGATTCAGATCAACGAGTTTGTCGCGCGCGCTTTCCACTTTCAACTTGCCAACTGTACTCGTTCCGTGAATCACCTGACGTTGAAGATTACTTGAATCAACGACATCGTAATCCACGAGTCCAATGCGACCGATGCCCGCCGCCGCCAAATAAAGCGCGACAGGCGAGCCGAGTCCGCCCGTACCAACAATGAGCGCAGATGAATTCTTGAGTTTGCGCTGACCTTCAAGCCCCACTTCGGGAATCAGCAAATGACGCGAGTAACGTAAAATTTCATCACGAGAAAGTTCGGGTAACATTCAACCTCCTGCAATGGACGGGGTCTCGATACGCCCGGACAAGCACGGGGCTACTCGACCACCATCTTCATAATAACAACCGCCTGCAATTGAAGGGATCAACATAAGCCTGTCGCCGTCCTTGATGGGCGTTTCCACTCCCTGCAAATCTTTGATGTTGTTCTCGCCAATGAACAGGTTGACAAATGGACGTAATTCACCGCCGTCGTTAAAGATGTGCGGCTTGATCGTCGGGTATTGGATCGTCAAATCCGTGAGTGCGTCTGAAATATTGGCGCCATTGATGTTCACTTCGCTTTGTCCGCTGGTATAGGAACGCAACGGGGTTGGAATTCGTAAAACGGGCATGTAGTATAGTCTCCTCGAAACATTTGTTGTGTATTTTCGGTGGTTGAGTAGTTCCGAGCGACAGCGAGGAACGTATCGAAACCACTTATTTTCTTGTTACTCGTAGTTTTCGATATGGGCGGGAAAAGCACTCACCCTACTCAACTAACGGATTATTCATTTACAAAGTCTGTATCTGTTCCATCAACTTCTCTGCGCGCGCAACTCCGTTGTTGACGTAACGCGCCTCTCCGCGCGCGTCGAGCAGGAAAGTCGTCGGGACGCTCATCACACCCCACCTCTTCGCTAGGTCGGGCTGTTCAGTTGCGTCAATTTCGACCACTTGCAATTTCTCGCCCAGCAGATTCCGAATCAGGTCAAGAGCGGGGCGCTGGACAGTCTTGCATGGCACACAATCTGGAGTCGTGAAGTAGACGATAACGGGAGTGTTCGGCAATATACTGAACAGCGTGAACACGTTATTCGTCGCGCGCGCCAGCATCCGCTGGCACATCAGCCAATATGCGCCGACTCCCAAAACGATGATACCAATTGCGAAAGCAAAACGCAATAGGGTGTCTGAACTCATGCGCTGACTCCCGCTTTCGGCTTCATGCCAGGGAACGTGCCTGCGGGTGGTTGTTTGCTAAACCCAGGCAGGTGAATACGCGCCAGCCAGTAATACACCGCACAGCCGACGCAGAATCCGCCGAAAGCATTTAGCGCTGCGAGCGCGACGACCAGCCACACCAACGACCAGCCCAGCACACTTGAGCCGATGAATAACGCGAGCGAGCCGGCGGTCATGAAAGCGAAACCGAGAATTTGCGAGAAGCGATGGGGTTCGGGGTTATCGTTCAGCACATCGGGCTTCATCCAGCCACGCGGCTTGAGCAAATTCTTATACACAAAGCCGAAGCCTGGAACTTTCAATGCAGATCCAATCCCCATCATCAACGCGACGAATGCCGCGAGGACTGGCAGATTCAAAATGAACGCTAGCACATTCAAAGAGATAATGATGATTTGATTTGTCTTTAGAGCGGAGTGATCCACTTTTTGTAAGGTTTGCGATGTCATTATGTCATCCTAATTTATTGCCACAGAGATTTTGAGAATTATTAACTCCACGAACTCAGTGGCTAAGAGATTTTTATTCCTTCTTCCTCAAACTTCGAGCGGTCTTCGCTCAATCGCCATGAGCGGCTTTCAACGGCTTTGCCTGATTGCACGCTGGTGATGATGTACGAGAAGAATGGCTGTGCCCACTCGCGGTCAAATTCGGATGGGCGATTCGGGTGGTCGGGATGCGAATGGAAGACACCGATCAGACTCAGCCCGAGGCTGTCTGCCGCTAATTCGGCTTTGAGATATTCTTCGGGCGTGACCAAGTAACGGTTATGACGCGCTGTTTCCTCACGCGCGTTCGAGAGCGGAAAAATTTCGGTCACCGCGCGCGTACCGTTATCTGCGTGCGCGCCCAGTAGAAAACCCGCGCCCTCTTCGGGGTATGCCTGCTCCCCGTGCGCGTGGATTCGAGCCAGTAATAGATCTGAAAGATTCAAGATCACCCGCCCTCCCACAACGCTTTATCGCTCAAATACTTATCGCCCGAATCGGGAAAGACGGTGACGACAACGCCTTCATCCAATTGTTCAGCCACGCGCAAAGCCGCAACCGCCGCCGCGCCCGACGAGATCCCAACGAATAAACCTTCCTCGCGCGCAAGATGCCAAACCATTTCACGCGCCTCTTCGGTTCTGATTTCAAGAGTTTCATCCGCAAACTCTGGATCATAGATCCCAGGCTGGACGGCGGTGGGCATGTGCTTGAGTCCTTCGAGTCCGTGGAAGGCAGCGTCGGGTTGGAAGGCGATGAGATTTATATCCGGCAACTGTTCGCGCAAATAACGACCCGTGCCCATCAACGTGCCGGATGTGCCAAGGCCCGCAACGAAGTGCGTGATTTCTCCGTTTGTTTGAGTAGCTATTTCTGGACCCGTTGTTTGATAATGCGCCTGCCAGTTGGCGGGATTGTTATATTGATTCGCGTACCAGTATAGATCAGGGTCTTCTTCCTTCGCAAGTTGCCGCGCCGCAAGGATCGCGCCGTCTGATCCCTCGGTTGGATCGGTCAGGATCAACTCCGCGCCCAGCGCGCGCAGGATCGCGAATCGTTCAGGGCTTGCGCTGGCAGGAATTGTCAGGGTCACGCGAATATCCAAAGCCGCGCCGAATGTTGCATACGAGATTCCCATGTTGCCGGAGGTTGAATCTAACAAACGTTTGCCGTTTCCAAGATCACCATTTGCAAGCGCGGTTTGGATGATATTGAGCGCAGGTCTGTCCTTGACGGAGCCGCTTGGGTTAAACCATTCAGCCTTGGCAAAAACTTTGGCGCGCGGAGACAAGCCCGGGCTTAGTCTTTGAAGCGAGAGAAGAGGAGTGTTTCCAACGTGGGCAATTAAGTTCTTCGTCGAGTCTGCATTGGTCTGAGTTAAGTTGTAGTCCAGTAAAGTCATGTAATCCTTGTTTTTTGAGGGTGCGTCGCACTAAACGGGGTGGTCTATCTCCCTCGCAAGGAGAACCTGCCCGATGGGAGTTATCCTATTCAGTAAGGTGCGACGCACTTCGCGGTTAAATCAAAGCAGTCAACAGGCAAAATAAAAGAACGGCGAACAAACGCCTCGCGAGATTAGAAGCACGCGGGAGTCGTCCACCGTTCTGAGAAAGTCTGTTGACTGGGGGAGGGTATCTCAGGCGGTGGTTACGAGCCCCGCCGCAGACACAAGCAATGGTTATGTGTAATCATGGTTTTCACTTTGATGTCCATTATTTTACGAATCTTACCAATTTTGTCAATGTAAAAATTGTTCGGCTTTGTACGTGCTGACCGGCGGGCAGGCACTTCACGGCAGCACCACCTTGTCACGTAGCGCAAGGGGCATGAGCAATATCCCCCGGTTTTATGACATCTGTCACTTACCGCTTCTCCCTCCCTCCAATAAACTCACCATCAATGATGATGAATATCCGAATTATCGTCAATAGACGAAAATACATACCAAAAGGAGTTAGTTTAGTTATGAAACCATTATTCAAACCACTGAGCATCATTGTTATGACCAGAATCCTAATCTCAGCCTGCGCCAGCGCGGCACAGGAAAGCGTTGTGGAATATTCGCTCACCACCAGCATGGCTGACGGCAAGATGGCATATATTGGCGTCGGAGGCGGGATAGATGGAGTCACCGACCCGGTTTTGAGCGCGAGCGCAGGCGACACGGTCAAAATCACTCTCACGAGCGGTGACGGCATCGAGCACGATATCTCATTCCCCGATTTCAATGCCGTATCTGAGCATGTTGTTGGAAAGGGATCAAGTGTGACGCTGACGTTCACAGTGGATAAGGGCGGTGCATTTGCCTATTTTTGCACCATCCCCGGGCATCGCGAAGCCGGCATGGCGGGCACATTTAACGTAAGCGGCGGCGCAGTTGTCAATGCCGCTCCCACCACTGTATCAGCGGGCGATTATGTGGCATTGAGCGGGCCCGTCGTCGCGAATAACCCCGCCGCCACCGGCGCGGACGTTGTGCGGGATCCCACCGATCTGCCTACTCCCCTTCCCATCCGCGATCCTGAAATAGTGCGAATTGATTTGGAAGCCGTGGAAATCGAAGGACAACTTGCCGACGGAACGACCTTCACCTATTGGACATTCAACGGCAAAGTGCCCGGTCCTTTCTTCCGAGTGCGCGTGGGCGACACCATCGAGGTTCATATGAAGAACCTGACGAATAGCACGATGGCACATTCAGTTGATTTCCATGCGGTCACTGGTCCCGGCGGCGGCGCAACCATGACTCAAACAGCCCCAGGTGAAGAGACAACATTCACCGCCAAGGCATTGAGTCCCGGATTATATGTTTATCACTGTGCCACTCCGATGGTCGCGCAACACATTGCCAACGGCATGTATGGATTAATCCTCGTTGAACCCGAGGGCGGATTAACTCCTGTTGACCGCGAGTTCTATGTGATGCAGGGTGAAATCTATACCAAAGAGGCTTTTGGTTCAACAGGGCATCTCACAGAAAATGTGGAAGCCCTGCTCAACGAAGACCCTGAGTATCTTGTATTCAACGGCGCGGTGGGATCCTTGACCACGCAAAAACCACTCAAGGCAAACGTCGGCGAGACCGTCCGCATCTTCTTCGGCGTTGGCGGACCAAATTTCACCTCGTCCTTCCATGTCATTGGCGAGATATTTGATCGTGTCTTCGATCAGGCATCGCTCACCTCCCCTGCCCTCACAAACGTTCAGACCACCACCGTTCCGCCCGGCGGCGCGACCATGGTTGAATTCGGACTTGAGATACCCGGCAATTACATCCTCGTTGACCATGCGCTCGCAAGATTACAACGCGGTCTAGCCGGTTTCCTAGTCGTTGAAGGTCCTGCAAACCCTGAAATCTTCAATGGCACACCCATGCCCGGCAGTGGACACTAATCCAAAAGGATCAGAGAATTAGAGATTGGAGATTGAAATAATCTCCAATCTCTAACATTACAGCGCAGGGTTTCTGCAAGCAAAGTCAGAATCGCTAATCCTTGCCAATCCTTCGGCAGGACAGGTCTGCGCGAATAAGATTAGCGAAGATTGGCAGATTGCTCTAAGATTTAGCAATCAAGGGAAACGGGGCAAAGTACTGGCGGCAGAACGCAATTCGGAAAGCAACCGGGAGGATAAGACACCTTTCGCCAGTATATGTTTGACGCCCATTTCCTGCAATTGAATGTTGAGTGTAGTATCCACAACTGCGGTTAATACAACGACAATCATGTTCGGCAGGTTGGCGCGCAACTGCCGCAGCGTCGCCAATCCTAACCCATCCCGCATCATCGAGTCCATCAAGAGCAGGTCAGGCCGCTTTGACCGTGCCTCCTGCAAAGTTTGGAAGCTATTGACAGCCACTGCGGCCACCTCGAAATCAGACTCCCGCCTCAACCGGGTAACCAGTTGTTTCCGCACCTGGGGATGGTCGTCGGCGAGAAGGATGCGGATTTTGGACGGGCGAATTTGCTCAGCAGGGAACACCTCCCCAGATTAACCAGCGGGAATCAAAGATATAGTGGCAAATGTCCTGAATGGAGGGGGACATTTACAATGCTTGCAAAGGAACTTGGGTAACTCAGGGAACACAAGCAATCTATCTGCCCATTCAGTTCCCAGAAGTTTTCCTCTTATGAAACAAACGGAATCAAGAGTTCAACGCACATTCCCCTGTCCTCGCGCCGGATAAATACAACTTTTCCTCCTAAAGCTAAAGCCTGGGCGCGTTCCTGCATGTTGCGCAAGCCATTCCCATCGCTATTGGCTGCATGTTCTGGATCAAACCCAACACCATTATCAGCAATTGTCAGCGCTAATCCTTCTGACTGGCGTGTCAGGGTGATTTCTACCTGGCTGGCGCGGGAATGTTTGCGGACGTTCGTCAATGCCTCGCGGGCAATATGGAGGATTTCCACTGTATGTTCAGGAGAGAGCCGAGTCCAATCCTCCGAATCGATTTGTACGTCTACATTCAAAAACGAGTGCGCGCGCGCCTCTCGCGCCAGTTCCGCTAATCCTTCAGGAAGGTGACGTCCCTGGAAACGCTGCGGACGCAAATCGAGGATATAGTTGCGGAGGTCGCGGATGACATCATTCAACCCCTCAATAGCCCGTGCAATAACTGGTCGCACCTCCTCCGCTCCGACCTCAGTCTGATACTGCGCATCCTCCAACATTAGCCCCACCGCATAGATGGATTGAATCACCCCATCATGCAGGTCCATCCCAAAACGCTCCCTTTCCTGGAGTAGGACCAACTGTTGGGACTGACGATAGAGTTGTGCATTCTTAATGGCAATTGCCGCCTGGCTGGCAAACATTTCCAGGAGGCGCTGATCCTGCTCGGAGAAGGCGACCACCTCCCCAGAAGGAGTCATTTTGTCCGTCAAATAGAGGTCGCCCAGAATTTCATCTTTGAATTTGATCGGCATCCCCAGGAGAGAACGCATCTCCGGGTGATTGGGCGGAAAGCCGACTGAGCGAGGGTCAATGGCAATATCTGGGACGTGGATCACCTTCCCAACTTTGATCAGCGCCCCTAACAAGCCGTGCCCGAGCGGGGGTGATCCCATGCGGGCGCGCTGCTCAGGCGTGATACCTGAGGTAATGAACTGGTCAAAGAATACACCCTTCTCATCCAGCACGCCCAGAGCGCCATAATTCGCCCCAGCCAATGTTCGCGCTTGATCCACTACGAGTTGAAGAACCGTCCCTAAGTCAAGTTCCTCCGTCAGCGCCAGTGTAGCTTTGTGTAAGGCGCTTAGTTGTTCGGAACGCCAGCGAGCCTCTGCGTCACGCTGTTCGATCCAGCCAAAGACCAAAAAGGTGAACCCAACCGCCCCTCCGGCAAGGATTACAAAAACTGGCCACACCTGTCGCCATGATATTGCCGGGTCAAGGAGAGTGAACCCAAACAAAACTCCGCCAATGAAGAGCACGGGTAATAGGAAAGCCAGGCGTTTCAGCGTATGGGTATGCATTGTCAAAATGTTATAATCACTTAAATTCTTCCCACAATTATAGCCCCTTCTACCGCTTGCCTCATAATTTACTAAACTTTTGGAAAAAATTGCGGGTTGGATTTTCAACTTCTGGTTTAGATAATTATCCGGCACTATGTAAACCTTGGAGATAAAACCTGATGTTGCGCATCCTATTGGTTGACGATCACGAAGTCGTTCGTTTAGGTATCAAAGCCTTGCTCGCCCGTCATCCCCAATTCCAGGTTGCGGCGGAGGCAGGCACAGCAGAGGAAGCCGTGCAACAAGCCATGCAACACCAGCCTGACGTGGTCATTATGGATATCCGTTTGCCAGGGAAGAGCGGGATTGAGGCTACTCAAGAGATCACCCAAAAACTGCCTGGAACGAAGGTGATCATGCTCACTTCCTTTGCCGAAGACGACCTGCTCTTTGATGCGATCATTGCTGGGGCATCGGGGTATGTTCTCAAACA
>CAZIYY010000093.1:0-8555 GCA_964543585.1 uncultured Anaerolinea sp.
GACTGCGAAGCGTGTCTATTTATCATTGGTATATAAAATGGGTACTTGACAAACCGAATGGCTCGAATCTCATTGGGAGAATGGTTTCATCAGCATCCTTGAAAACGATAAGATAGAGTTGGTCAACGCCCAAAGCGGCGGGCGCGGTGAGGTGTTGGTCGGTATGATTGAAACGATTGACACGATGATTCGAATCCATTTTGTAAGCAAAGAGCTGACCAATGACCCGCGCATGGTATCATCCGCGCGCACCTTTGAACTGGAAGGTGACACCCTGCGCTATGAAATGGAAATGCAAACAACAACAGTAGATCAGTCAGCGAAACATTTGGAAATCGCCTTGCAGCGTATCAAGTAATAATTCCTTTTCGCCGAAGTGGACAACGCCCTGCATCCGCCGCGTGGCGTGGGTGAGCGGGACTAAAGTCACCTGCTCAATGCATGGAAGCCCTTCGGGCTGATGAGCAAGTCGGCTTTGAGCCGACTTCCATGAACTGAGGCAGGAATTTATTCCGACGTGTTGCTGTATAATATAAACATGCTTTCCACAAGAGATGCCCGCATTGCGCGCAAGGTTAAGAGCCGTTTATCGGAGATAACCCCAGTCAAGCGATTGGTGGTCTATGGCTCGCGCGCCCGCGGCAAGCCCACGAGATATTCAGACCTCGACCTCTACATTGAACTTCGCACAAAGGTAAACCCTGTACTGCGAAGGAAAATTCGTGAGGTTGCATGGGAGGTCAGTTTGGATTCGGGTGTGGTCATCACAACGCTGGTTGCCAGTGAGAGGTTGAAGGGTCAGCCTATTTTAAAGGCAATCAAGGCAGAGGGGGTTGCAGTCTGATGAGCGAATCCAAAAAGAAGGCTGTTCGTGAGCGAATGAAACAAGCCCACGAAACATTGGAGGAAGCGGAAACGCTCTTCAAGCAGGATTATTGGCGCGGGACAATCAACCGCGCCTATTATGCGATGTTCTATGCCGTCCTTGCGCTGGCGGCAGACAAGGGGGTTGTCGTCTCGAAACACGCTCATGCAATTGCCTTTCTCGACAAGGAATTTGTCAGGAAAGGCATTTTTCCAAAAGAAATTTCTCGCGCCCTTCACGTCAGTTTCGATGAAAGGCAAACAAATGATTATGGGGAAATTTGGGATATAGAATACACAGAAGCAGAAACCACTTTGAAGGAAGCAAAAGCATTCGTAAAAACCATAGATGTTTACTTGAAGGAGGAATAGAGGGACATTTAATTTTCATGAACTGAGACTTCCGAAGGCTCCGAGATTTCGGAAGTCTTTTTTGCTGTAAAATCAAATCATGAGTGCTAAATCAACAACCAGCAGTCAAGTATTTGACCTTCTCGAAGGAACCTGGGCAGGCAAAGGGCGTGGGGGATATCCCACCGTTACTTCATTTGATTATCGCGAAACGCTCCTCTTCACGCGCCGCGATGAGAAAACGTTGGCATATGAACAGCGCACCCAAAAGCGTTACGACGGGCAAACAGAATATCTCGTTTCCCATTGGGAGAACGGCTTCATCTGCATCCTTGAAAACAATAACATAGAGTTAGTCAACGCTCAAAATGGCGGTCGCAGTGAGGTGTTGGTTGGTACCATCGAAACGCTTGACACGATGATTCGAATCCATTTTGTAAGCAAAGAGCTGACCAATGACCCGCGCATGGTATCATCCGCGCGCACCTTTGAACTGGAAGGTGACACCCTGCGCTATGAAATGGAAATGCAAACAACAACAGTAGATCAGTCAGCGAAACATTTGGAAATCGCCTTGCAGCGTATCAAGTAATAATTCCTTTTCGCCGAAGTGGACAACGCCCTGCATCCGCCGCGCATTGTGGGTTAAGACTTCCGAAGTCTCCGAGACTTCGGAAGTCTATAGGGCAGAGGGAATTGCTGTATAATCCAAATCATGGATGAAAAAATTATCAATCCAATTATCCAGAAATGCAAAGAAACCCTGGAAAAATATTATGGCGCGCGGCTAAAAGGTGTCATCCTTTACGGCTCGATGGCGCGCGGGGAAGCCAGTCCGTCCAGTGATATTGACCTGCTTGTGCTCCTTTTCCCCCCACTTGATTATTTCGCCGAATTGCGTCAACTCGTGGACTTGCTATATCCCATCCAGTTAGAATCAGAGCAATTGATTTCAGCCAAGCCTGTTTTAGCAAGTGACTTTGAGGTGGGGAGCCTTTCGCTGTATCGCAACGCTCGGCGGGAAGGGGTGGCGGTGTAATGAGTGAATATCAGGGTGAGGTTTCATCCAACCTAGAACGCGCAGAGACCAATTTGCAGGTCGCAAAGGAGTTACTGGAAAAAGGCTATTATGATGTCTCCGCCTCACGCGCGTATTACGCCGCGTTCTATGCCGCCAGCGCGCTTTTGTTGAACGAAGGGATTGACACAAGCAAGCATAGCGGAGTAATTGCTTTGATTCACCAACACTTCGTTAAAAGCGGAAAACTCAGCAAGGAACAGGGCAGGAATCTAAATTGGCTTTTTGAACTTCGAGGCGTGGGTGACTACGGAGTGTCCCTGCATGTTGAATCGGAAGACGCACATAGAGCAGTGGATATTGCCAAAGACTTTTTTGAAGCAACGAAGAAATTATTGAATTCGTGAAAGCCGAAGTCAGCAATGCTCTGCATCCGCCGCGCGGCGTGGGTTGAGCGGGACTAAAGTCACCTGGTTTCGACAAGCTCAACCCAAGGCTCAACACATGGTGGCCCTTCGGGCTGGCGCAACAAAGTCGGCTTGGAGCCGACTTCCACGACCTGAGGCAGGAATTTATTCCGCTCTCATGCTCCACAGGATGAGCCGTACTCATCCGGTGGAGTTTTCAATCATCAAACTACGGTTCAATGATCCAGGCGTGAACATTTGTCATTTTACAGCGTGTGCCATATCCTTCTGATGCAGAAGATAAAACAGCGCCAGCTAAGAGACCCGAATCGGTTATTCTATGATCCAAGAGCTTATATTCGCCGTAATAAATGTCGTCAACATACACGTAAGTCTTGAGATCATTCACAATCAGCGTAAACGCAGCATGATATGGGCTGGGGCCGTAATCAGCCGATTTCTTGTCTCCATTGCTGGGCGAGCCCATGGAATACGATCCCCTATCGGTGCTGCTTACCAGCTTGACCCCGGCGAACGAGTCCAGGAGAATAAGATAGTGATCTTTATTTGACTGGAGGCGATAAACGAATCCACAGCCCGAGAGATTCGCTGTATTAATTGCGTTACTCCATTCAAAATCAGCCTGGACAATAAAATTCTTCGCGCTTACGCCGGTTTCAGCCCATGAGTATGAGAGTTTGCTTGCAAGTTGATCCTGGTAATCGTCCAACTCTACATACTTGCCCTCGGTGGTCGTAATTTGACCGGCATCATGGATCTTCTGAACCAGGGCAGTGAAATCGTTATATTGCTGCGTGGCTGTAAGATTTGGCGTGGCGGTTGGTGTTGGCGTTTTGGTTGGCGTCAATGTGATGGTCGGGGTAAAGGTAGGTGGAACAGGTGTGTTCGTAACTGTGGCTGTCGGCGTAAGACTTGGCGCGATCGCGCCGCAGGCTGATAGGACTAGGGTCAGCCCGATGCAAACGAACGGGACGGTTTTGGACAGGTTGGTTTTCATAGTATTCTCCTTGGTAGTTTCTTGAAACATATACATTATCACATCATCAGACTGCCAATTCAAGATGATTAACCGCCATTAACCGCCAATTTAAGCGAGCAGGGGTGCCGCCAATGCGCTCATCAAAATCGCAGAGGAAGCCAAATCCTGGCCCGACCTGCCCCACAACGCCGCGCATCACGCCGCGCATCATTCAGTAGGAGGGCATCAAAATATTAGGATATAGTGTTTCCCGCCTGACGTATCGCCCAAACACCACACCCAACGTCGCGCCGCCAATGATCGCTGCAGTCATTATTCCCATTGCCGTAACTTTGAGCATCGCAAAATTTCCACTTCCCACACGAATCCCAAATTGATCCATAAGTATAAAAACAAGTAGCGTTGCCAGAACAGATGTCAAGCCGCTGCTTCCAGCCAGCAGGACAGAGGCTTTCCAGTTTCGCAAAACAAAACCTAACAACAAACCTGTGCACAACATGACATTCAATACGGTGCCGCAAAGTACCAGTCCAAAACGTATGTGCACTGGGAATGCAAACCGCTGTATCATAAGGTCCAGTCTGCTATTCATAATCGGCCACTGACCAATGAATACCCCGGCAGTGATTGCCAATCCCAGCCGCCACGATTGACGATAGTCAATAATACGGCCAAACAGGAAGCTCCAGGTCACTGTACCAAGCAGTAAGGCGATCCTGCTCGGAGATATATGATCTTGAAATAAATTCTGCGCTGTTTGAATGAGAACCGATGGAATAGAATTCTGAAGCAGGAACAACCAAAAAATGATTCCTGCCGGAAAACCGAGACAAAGACCCGCTGAAAGTCCGCATTGGCAAGCGATCACCACATCACGCCGATGGGAACTAGGGGCATTTGGAAATCTATGACTTTCGGATGTTGCCCTAGGAGTTTTCAAGTAAGTTTCCTCGTTAACAATAATACACCATTCAATCAGAAATGGTTTCAAAGGAGGCTTTTCTTTATTCATAAGTATTGAAAGCGAAGTAGAAACTCCCACAACAGCCCCATATAAATCGGTCTCACTTGCTCGAACAAATTTCCAATGTCATAGGGTAAAATATTTTGACGATGAAGAAAAAAAACTGGCGCTTCTTTTTGAATATTATAGTCAAGGCGATTGCCGCATTGGCTGTATTAACAGTCCTCGTCGGCTTCGCAGAGGTCAATAATACCCTGCATCCGCCCCGCATCATACCGCCGGGGAATACGCTTAGAAAATACAAGATTCCATATCAAAATCTTGACCTGATTACCGAAGACGGAATACGTCTTTCAGCCTGGTATACGCCTCCTCGCAACGGCGCGGTGATCCTGCTTGCGCATGGATATGGCGATAATAGGCCTGAATGGGTGTATGAATTGTTGGCAAAGAAAGGATACGGGATCCTTGCCTGGGATGCACGCGCACATGGTGAAAGCGGTGGGGATATCTCAACCATTGGTTATCTCGAAGTGCTGGATGTCAAGGCTGCGTTGGATTATGTGTTGACGCAACCCGACGTGAAACACATTGGCGCGTGGGGTGGCTCGATGGGTGGGGCAACGATCATTCGCGCCGCGGCAAATCTCCCTGAGATAGAGGCGGTGTTTATTGATAGTTCTTTTGCTTCATTAGATGACGAGTTCGATTATCTTGTGCCATATCCGGTGATCAATCCGCTTGCAAAGTTTATCGCGCAAGTGGAAACAGGCATCCAACTCAATGAAGTCAACCCCCTGAATGACATTATCAAGATCAGCCCGCGCCCGGTATATATCGTTCAAGGCGCGAAAGATACGGTCGCGCCGCCAGATTCTGGAGAAAAATTATTCAAAGCCGCAAACGAACCCCGCTATTTATGGGTGGATGAAAGCGCGCTGCATTTGTCCATCTATTTGGATAACCCGCGTCGCTACCAAAGAAGACTGCTTGGTTTTTTCAATGAATGGTTGTTGGGGACCAAGTGAGAACCCACCTTTGATTGAATACATGTAATTGGTTTTCTGCGAAGGGATGCAACCTCATCTCCTCCCTCGGTAAACTAAACCAAATGAGACTCCTGCCATGACCACTCAACTTTCGCAAATCAAATGGGGACGCATCACGCTAAGTACGTTCAGTGTCTTCGTGTTTAGGCTTTAGATAAACACCGTATACACCTGGTTTCCCCCCTCGCGTTTGGCTTGCTCGACGGCTTCTCGGGCTTTCTGGATCAACACATCCATTTCGGTGGACGTGGTGATGTTCACGGCAGATGCGATCCCTGCGCTGAGATTCACGTTGACGGCTGTGCCATCCAGCAGGGAGATATTGATGTTGAAGATGCCCTTCAAAATGCGTTCGGCGATCTTTTCCGCGTCCTGCCCGATGACGCCGGGCAGGATCAGAACGAATAGATCGTCTTCATAGCGCCCAACGCCGTCATATGGACGGCTTTTCTCGCGTATGGACTGTGAAACGATGGTCAACACATCGTTTCCGATGTCTTTGCCATGCCGCTCGTTGATGGATTTGAAGTTATCAATATCCAGGGCGATCAAACTCAACGGGGATTGCGCGCGGCGGGCGCGTTCGAGTTCCCCGCGTGACAATGCAAGGAAGGCGCTTTGGTTCAATGCGTTCGTGAGCGGATCGAACATTGCTACGTTTTCGACGCTGCCTTTGGCTTGCGCGGCTTGCGCGAGGTTATCCCCCAAACCGAGAATACGCTCGCCGATGTGAACGCGTGACTTCAACTCCATGGGAACAATCGGTTTATGCAGATAATCGTCCGCCCCCGTGCGTTGCGAGGTGACGTCGGTATCCTGGACTTTTGAAGCAATCAATAAAATGTAAATATAGTATGGGGGCTTTGAGTCGCGGATGCGTTTAATGAACTGCTTCTCGTCTATATCAGTGGTGGCGCGGTCTGCGATAATGAATCGTATCTCACCCTGCTTGAGGAGTTGGACGGCAGTTTCACTGCTTTCAGCCAGTATGATTTCATGACCGTTGACTTGCAGTACCTGCCGTATGACGGTGCGTTCCATTAAGTCATTGGTTAGGACAAGGATCTTCATATCATTCTCCGCCTTCAATTATATCCCATGCCATTCCATTTTTTACGCGTGTTGACAAACGCATACTCCCATAGTAACATTTGCGGCGCTCTACCCACAACGCCGAGGTAGCTCAGTGGCAGAGCAGGGGACTCATAAGCCCTTGGTCGAGAGTCCGAATCTCTCCCTCGGCATAAACAAAGACCGCGAATAGCGGTCTTTTTATTTTGGGGATACAATAGACTCACACATTTGATAAAAGGACAAAACGCCTTTTTCAGGACCTGATGATGGATACTGTTATCAAAAACATCACCCTTATTGACGGCACAGGGAGTGCGCCAATTGAAAACGCGGTCGTCGCCATCAGCGAGGAAAAAATCATTTACGCGGGACCAGCCTCGGGGTGGAATGAAGCGGATGCAGAGGTCACGCATCTCGATTTGCGCGGCAAGTTCGCCCTGCCAGGTCTGATTGATTGCCACGTCCATCTGTCAGGTTCGGGCGAAGCGGACAGTCAATTCTACGCGCCGACAGGACAGATGGCATTGAAAATACTGAGCAACGCGCAAAAGAATCTCGCGGCGGGGATTACAACCGTGCGTGACCTGGGCGGCTGGAGTGAATTGGAATTTGATGTGCGCCGATCTATTCAACGCGGCGAGTTCGCAGGTCCGCGCATGTGTTTGGCAGGGCGCTTCATTTCGATCACCGAAGCAGGCGCGGACTATTACGTGGGGATGTATCGCGTGGCGGATGGCATGGATGAAGTCCGCAAGGCTGTGCGTGAGCAGGTGAAGCACGGCGCGGACCTGATCAAGATGGGCGTGACGGGCGCGGTGCTGGTGGAAAGCGGCGTGCCTGGCACGACGCATTTCAACGAAGACGAGGTCCACGCGTTGGTGGAGGAGGCCAATAAATTTGGCAAGCGCGTTGCCATGCACGCGCACGGCATCGATGGGATCAGAAAAGCCATATATGCGGGGGTGAACACACTTGAACATGGAACGTATCTATTTCAAGACCCGCTTGTAATTCAACATATGGCTGAACATGGAATCTTTCTTGTGCCGACGCTTAAGGTCGGGTGGGATATTCTTCTTGCAAAAGATTCCAATATTCCCGAATGGATCATGGATAAAAATAAAGCCACACAAGGCGAAGCCGCGCTCAGTTTGAAGATGGCCTATGAGGCGGGCGTTCCCATCGCAATGGGATCGGATGTTGGCACGCCGTTGAATTATCACGGCGAGAACGCGCTTGAGGTTTATTGGATGCAACAGGCCGGTATGACCGCGATAGATGCGTTGGTCTCTGCGACGGGAAATGCGGCGCGCGCGTTGGGTTGGGAGGATAAGGTTGGCACGCTCGAAGAAGGTAAGGTCGCGGATTTGATCGTGTATGATAAAAATCCGCTTGAAGACTTGCGCGTGCTTGCTGATAAACAAAGCCTGCAATTTGTGATGAAAGATGGGTTGATCGCCGCATATCACGCGGAGAATGATTTGCCGCCGCAGTTGTTCGCGAAGAATGTGTTGATGATATAAAAACCAGGCTGACCGAGATGCCATCTCGCTCTACGCTTTCATAAATCCCGTTTCAACAAATCGTCCGCCGTTTCTCGGCGGACGATTTCCTTTATTCGTCCCTCTTCAAGCATCAACACAGCAGGGCGTCGCGCGCCGTTGTAATTGGATGACATGCTCAGATGATACGCGCCCGCGACTGGGATTACGATGAGTTCTCCTTCCTGGACTCTCGGCATGGACAGACCTTCGATGACGACGTCGCCCGATTCGCAATATGGCCCCGCGATGGAAACCCGCTCGCTACTTTCCCGACTTAGGCCCGT
>CAZIYY010000093.1:8565-13960 GCA_964543585.1 uncultured Anaerolinea sp.
CCCGTTACTGTTAAACAAGAATATCGCGCCCCGTACAACGCGTAACGTGGATTATCCGCCATCCCGCCATCTGTCAGAATCCAGGTTTTGTTACCGCGTCGTTTGACCGCGCCGACGCGATAGAGCGCCACGCCCGCGCGCGCCACTAAACTTCTACCGGGTTCCAAATGCAAATGAGGGAGGTCAAGCCCGCGCTGACTGCATCCTTCGATTACTGACTCAGCAATCCCGCGCACATAACTTTCGATGGGCGGATTCGGCAATTCATCTTCGTGATATGCCACACCCCATCCGCCCCCGGGACAGAAATGCCACTCGCCGGAGAATCCAATTTCCTTCGCAATATCCAGGGCCATCTCAATCGCGGGGATCAACGGCTCGGGGTCGCGGAAGTTCGAGCCTTGATGGAAGTGGATGCCGTTCAACGGTAAGTTGTGTTCTCTGCAAAAGTTTGCCGCTTCCGTGATTTCTTCACGTCTCATCCCGAACTTGCTATCATGTTGACCTGTCTGTGTGTGGGGGTGATGTGTGGAGACAGCAACGCCGGGGAGCAGGCGAAGCCAAATTTGGAGTGCGGAAGCTTGCTTCCGCAATTTCGACAGCAAGCTGTCGGACTCCAAAGTTTTGAGTTCGACGAGATTATCAACAACAAGCGTGCCTGCATATTTCAGAGCGGCTTGCAAGTCCGCAACAGATTTATTTACGCCATGAACCAAAATTTTCTCGCGCGGCACGCCGCCCGCGACTGCAATGCCGATCTCGCCTTCGCCGGTGCAATCAACAAACAAGTCATGTGCTTGTGTCCATTCGGCGATGGCTTTGCAGAGGAAGGCTTTGCCTGCATAGGTGATGTGTGATGATGTGGGGTAGTGGATCTGTAGGGCGGATTTGTAATCCGCCGCGCAAGCGTCTAAAGTAGCGCGGTCATATATGTATAACGGAGTCAGGTATCCCTGCGCGAGCGAGGCGAGATCATGTCCCGCGATATAAAGCGAATCGTTTTGGATGCGGGTCGAAGTGGGGAAAAGGGCAAGCCTGTCCGAGACTCGAAATGAGGAAGATGGATTGTCAGGCATGGCGGGGATGATATCTCAGGCGCTTTCGGGTTTGTCCGGGGAGTTTGCCGCATGGACGCAATTTTTGCCGAGCCGCTTTGCCGTTAATTCGGCGTTGTCTGCCGCGAGCAGGAGTTCAGCGGGTGTTGTTCCATCCTCCGGGAAAGCGGCCACTCCAATGCTCAATGTGTAACCTGGTATAGACTCTCCTTCCCTGGAGCCTTGCTGTGCATTGGCTTCGGCAGCGGCGCGCAAACGTTCAGCCAAAAGCATTGCGCCCGCTTTATCCGTGAACGGAAGGAGCAGAACGAATTCCTCGCCGCCATAACGGGCGGCAATATCGGGATGGCGCATATTGGCGCGCAACAAATCCGCGATTGCCATCAGGCGCGCATCACCCGCGGGATGTCCCCATGTATCGTTATAGATTTTGAACGAGTCAATATCCAGAAGGATAAGCGCGAGAGGCGGACCGTACCGCACCACGCGCGAGACTTCGGACTCGAGCGCATAATCGAAGGCGCGCCGATTAGCCAGCGTTGTCAATCCGTCCGTCAGCGCGAGCGATTTCACGTTGCTATGCAGGCGCGCGTTATCAACGGAAACTGCTATAGGTCCTGCGAGCGAGGTCAAAAGCTCCACATCGGTTTGAGTAAGGGGATGCCCGCGTTCTGATTCAACGTTGAGAATGCCCAGCACAATCCCTTCTTTGAGTAATGGAACGCAGATTTCGCTTTCCACTTCATAGGAGGCGCGCAGGAATCCTGCCTCATGGCTGACATCGGGGATAAACTGCACTTCCCCAGTGCGCGCCGCGCGCCCGGCAACGCCAGTGGCAATAGGGATTTCCGAGTAAGCCAACTCAGGCGGATATCCGATCTGCGCGCCTAGGCGCAAAGTTTTGCCGTCCAGCAAATAAATGCTGACGAAGTTATAACCGAACGTGCTTTGAAGCATCTCGACGACGGTCTGGAATATCTGCTCAAGTTCCAGCGACGAAGCCACTGTTTGCGAAACCGATTGCACGGCAGTGATGGTAAGAAAGCGGTCGCGGGCGATGGCAAAGAGCCGCGCTCTCTGAATGGCGGTGACGGTATGGCTAGCTAATGTTTGAAACGTGTGCGCTATTTCTATGTCGAAATCGTTGAGTGTGACACTTTCGACATAAAGAACGCCTACTAAATCGTTCTCATGCAGCATTGGTAAACCTATGGCAGAGCCGGTGCGAGGTTCGCGCGGCGGGTTGATATAGTAAGGGTCGCGGGAGACATCCGGCGTAATATAAACCGCGCGGCTGAATGCCGTGTGACCAATAATGCCCTCCTCCATTTTTACGTGCAAGCCCGGGCTGAAGCCCATATCTTCCGTTCCACCGATGGCGATCAGTTCCAGTTCATTATCCGCGACCACTAATAAAATGGCGGCTTCGGCATAGCCAAAATTCCTGACAACGGTTTGCATGATATGTCGGCAGATCTCGCGCTCGTCGAGCAAACCGGCGATCTGGCGGCTGGCTTCTTCAAGCAAAGCCAGTTGTGTGGCGCGGCGTAGTTCCGCCTCGAAGACCTGAGCCTTGGCTATTGCCAGCGCGACCTGGCGCGCGGCTTGCTCGCCGATGGCAACTTCCTCTTCAGAGAATGTGTGGGATTGATTGAAAGCGATCACAACTGCGCCTAATTTTTCGTTTCTAATGATCAATGGCAGGGCCAGGATGGACCGCGCTGGAATGAGCGCTGCAATGCGCGGGCTCAGGTGGGGTGTATGGAGGACATCCTCGACAACAAGTGGATGCCCGGCGCGCAAAACGGATTCGGTTAACGTGGTTTCGCCGGGTTCAAGTTGAGGGGTGGGACTCGTAGCGAATATATTTCCATATAAGGCAGCGGAAGTGATGCGTTGTTTGATATCGTCCCATATCGTGACATACGCGCCATCCGCTTCCAACAAGTCACCCAACCGGTCTGCGAATATCTGGAGCATCTGCTTGAAATCGGACTTTTCAAGAGCCGCGTACATGATCTCATTCAACAATCTCACCTGACGGGCATGGCGTTTTTCATCGGCAAGCAGATTGTATTCGCGAGTGATATCTGTGAAGGTTGCAACCACTGCAACAGGACTGGTTTTATCCAATTGAAAAAGAGGCTGTGTATTGATGGAAATCCAGGTCAGGGATCCATCCGGTTTATACACGCCCATGATGACGTTACTTTGCGGCTGACAGGTGCGTAATGTGATCATGGCAGGATGGGTTTCACCGGGGAAGTCCGAGCCGTCTTCATGGATGGCACGCCAGCGCGGGTCCAGCGATGTGCGCCCACTTATTTGATCCGCAGTCAGGCCGAGGATGCGTTGGGCACTGGCGTTGGCATTTTGGATCGCGCCATCTGCGCCTTGTACGACAATGCCCTCGGTCATCGCGGCGACAACCGAACGATATCTTTCTTCGCTCTCGCGCAGGGATGCCTGCCTCTCACTTTGGATTCGCCGGCGGTGAAAACTGGCGAGGCCAATCAGCGTTGAAAAGATCACGAAAAAAGAGAAGAGATCCACTACATCCAACCCCATGCGGACGAGGCTCAGAATGCTAGCCAGGATCAGCCCAGCGGTCACTGCATAACCGCGCAAGGAGAGGAAAAATTCTCCCATCAGTATTGGAATGATTAGATAAAAAAGCACGGGAATGCTTTGGGCGATTTCGTGATGGAAAAGCAGGGTGGCGAATGTCCCGGCGATGAACGCGCTTAATGCGAGCGTAATCGCCGTCATGAAATATCCTTTGCGATTGAAACCATAAGCCGACGCAAATACAATAATTGCCGCGCTAACGATCACGTCGGGGATGGTGATACGCCTCGCGCGAATGGCATATTCTATTTGAGCAAGCCCGCCCGCGACGATCAGAATTAACAATGCCCCGTTCAGCGCGTGTGATAGGGGGCGATCCTTCTCATTCATGTCCGGCGAAGGCTCCACCAATTGATGCCAGAGATTCTGGAACCACCGGGTAATCGAATTTACGAATCCTGGGCGTTTCATAAGTCGTTGATCCACTTATGCCACTGTGACGGGGGAGCGTTGGTTTCCTGGGAGGCAATAAAAATGATACATTCTTTGACGTTGCGATAGACCCCCAATGCGAATATCCTACTCTCCAAAAAATAAGTTCCACCAGACTTCCCATTTTGCCATTTGCGTTGGGGCAGGAGTGGGGGTGTTTGATTCGACGGGCGCGGCTCCCGGTTGTCCCACAGGGACAACGGGCAGGTCGCCATCCTGGATGTAATGCCCGTCGGTGCGCGCCCACTCCTCCACTGCCGCAGTCGAACCTGCATAGGTAATCTGGGTTTGCAAAGCGAACTGGGTTTGAACCGCCTGCGTTGCCTGGGTTTGCGCAAGTTCGAGTTGTTTGTTCAGCATATTGAGTTCTTCAAGACGACGGTTAAATTCAAGGACGATAAAGACCAGCGCGAACATGCCAATCATCACTGCCACGCGGCGCGCGTTGATGGGAAGGTTGAACATGGGTTAATCTTAACCGTTCTCCAACTCTCTGACAAGCGGCTATAATCAATGAAAGGAACCCGAATACTCATGCCAAAGATAAAACAAATCAATCACATGGCCGTCGTTGTGGACAATATGGAAAAAGCCCTCTCCTTCTGGTGCGATGCGTTGGGGATGGAATTGTACGAACTGCGCGACGTGCCTGCGGAAAAATCAAAGGTGGCGTTCCTGCCCCTGCCAGGCTCCGACGTGGAATTGGTTCAACCGACCACAGATGACTCGGGCATTGCAAAGTATCTTGCCAAGCGCGGACCCGGCATGCACCATATCTGCCTTGAAGTGGATGATATAGACGGGATGCTGACTCAGTTAAAATCGAAGAATGTACGCCTCATCAACGAAGCGCCGCGTACCGCCGCGGATGGGAAGAAGTATGCGTTCATCCATCCCGAAAGCACATCAGGTGTGCTGGTGGAGTTGTATCAGATATCATGATGTCATTGCGAGGAGGACGCTCTTCCCGACGAAGCAATCTTCTAATGCTGAGGAGATTGCTTCGTGGCGCCTCGGCGCCACTCGCAAAGACATGTTGTTTATAACATGCTTGATAACATCGAATCAACCCTCCATGAGCAATGCGGGCTCAACAAAGATTATCCTCTTGTCGCGGGCGTCTCAGGCGGACCTGACAGCCTGTGCCTGATGGGCGCGCTGCGCAAGGCGGGATATCACGTTATTGTCGCGCACTTCAACCACAAACTACGTCCCGATTCTGACCTGGACGCGAACATCGTCGAGCAATTCCCGCAGCGAATGCCAGGGGGCGTCGCTGC
>CAZIYY010000093.1:13970-19861 GCA_964543585.1 uncultured Anaerolinea sp.
CATCGTCGAGCAGACCGCCGCGCGCCTCAACCTTGTTTCGGTGATCAAGAGCGGAGATGTGCGCGCCTTCGCGGATGCCGAAAAACATTCCATCGAAGAAGCCGCGCGTATCTTGCGTTATCGTTTCCTTATGGAGCAGGCGCGGCGTTTCAACGCGCAGGCAGTGGCGGTCGGTCACACGGCTGACGATCAGGTGGAAACGGTGTTGATGCACTTCATTCGCGGCGCGGGGTTGGCGGGTCTCAAAGGCATGACCCATCGCACGATCATCAAAATGTTCGATCCCGAAATTCCAATCGTTCGTCCATTGCTTGATATATGGCGCGAAGAAACGGTCGTGTATTGCGCGGCAAGATCCGAGCAACGCCTCGCTGGATTTCCTTCGCAACCGTTTGCGCCATCTCCTCATCCCCACGCTTGAATCCTACAATCCGCGTTTTCGTGAAGTGGTCTGGCGCACATCCCGTTCGCTGGCTGGCGATCACGAACTTATGTCAAATGTTTTGGATGGCGCGTGGAAAGATTGCGTTGCGCACGATCACGCGGACTTCGTTGCCTTCGACTTTGCCGCGTTGTCGAAATGCCCGGTCGGACTCCAACGGAACCTGGTCCGCCGTGCGATAGAGCGCATCCACCCCGACGCGTTGGATATCGGCTTTGCGGCGCTCGAGCGCGCCGCAAACTTCATTGCCGATTCAACTCCTCGCGGCCGCATGAATCTGCCGAAAGGTTTGCACATGCTTCGCGAAGGGTTGTTGATCTATGTCGTCGCGGGGGACGTGACCCTGCCAATCGAACGCTGGCCCCAAATGCCGGATGATATACATACGATCTCATTGAAAGTTCCATGTCAGGTCACTTTATCGGGCGGGTGGAAATTAAATTGTGAGCGCTGGAACATCGCGTCGCTGGCATTGGAGCAGGCCCGTTTGAACGATGACCCGTTCCAGGTCTGGCTGGATGCGAAGGGCATCTCGGACGCGCTCGAGTTACGAGTCCGCCAGGAGGGGGACCGCTTCGAGCCGCTCGGTATGGACGGTCATGTGGTGAAGATCTCCGATTTCTTCATCAACGTCAAATTGCCACAGCGCGCGCGCGACCACTGGCCCCTGCTTTGCATGGGAGAGAGGGTCGTCTGGGTGCCTGGCTATCGTCCCGCGCATCCGTTCCGATTGACGGATTCAACCAGGCAGGCGTTGTATTTTTCGATGACGAGGGGATGATCTCCTTCACATCCACGTCAGCAATTCTCAATATGAGTCTTGAATGATATCCAGCCTGCCCAAAATGGTCAGACTGGGATATTTTTGAAGAAATCTTGCATGCATCGGAGGTCTCACATGTTATTTCTTCGCGATCTTGCGTGGAGTCCGTTTTGGTTTGGCGGGAGTCTCTTCGGGTTGCAGGGTAGGGGATTCTTCGTCCATAACGGGAACAGGCTTGTCCTGATCTGTGTCGAAGGGCTTGGGTTCTGGTAATGATGCGGGCGCTGGTGCAAGACTCCTATTCAGGCGGGCGAAGTATTCCTTGACTATGGCGTCGTTGTAGAAAACGAGCGATAAGATACCGACAACCATGCTGAATACATTACCAAATAAAACGCACGCAATTTCAAAGATAGCAATATTTGTAGATGGTTGCAATGTTTGTGGCTGGTTGCTAAACAATTTCGCGGCGTATACGATTTCAAAGACACCGAAAATGATGGGCAGAACGGAAAAAGGCGCGCAGATAAAACCGATAAATGTAGATAGCGCCGCCATGCCCATGAATATGTTGACGATGCCGCTGGCGAGAGTCATCCATGCGATCGCGTTGATGAGGGTGGGTTTTTGTGTGTTCATAACTTTCTCCTGAATTGATTTCACTTTCATGTACGCCCTTTTAGGAGATTGGTTGCAAAACAAAACCTATAAACACAGAGCACACTACGCACATGAAAGAAAAATCCTTTAGACAAAGAATCCTTTGCGAACTTTGTGCCACTTCGACACTCCCTTCGGTCGCAGTGCAAGCCTTTGTGTTTAGCTTTTAGTCGGGTATTCCCGTTGCTTTCACGTCTTTCAAATTCAATTGCAAGGATGTGCGCCCGTTAAATTCGTTGGCTTCAAAGTTATATAGAACATCCACGCGCGGGGGCAGGGATGGTTGCAAATGTCCGAGACGGAAGCCGATGGAATCCATTGTTGCGCCTCGTTCACCCTCAAGCGATAACTTGAGATGCTTGCCCTCCGCGCCGACCGCGCGTGACGATTTGACTTTGACATTGCGCGAGACGAAGACCGCGTCGGGATTCCCATAACCAGTTGGTTCGAGATAAGCGAGATGTTTCAACACCTCAAAATTTAACTCTGAAAGCGGAACTTCCATATCTGCTGAAAGAGTCTGGCGCAGGTCTCTTCCCGCGAGTTGGTCTTTTGCGATGGACTTAAGTCGCGCGACCAATTCAGGCAGATTCTGATTCTTCACGGTGAAGCCGGCCGCGGCGGCATGACCTCCGTGACGGACGAGCAGGTCTTTGCATAGATCAAGCGCGTCGGTGATGTGGAACTCAGGGATGGAACGGCACGAGCCGCGCGTCTCATCTGCGCCTTTTGCCGCGACGACCGCGGGGCGATAATACATGTCTGTTAGACGCGAGGCGGCTAACCCGATCACACCTGGGTTGAAATCTTCGTGCGCGGCGAAGAGCAAATAGGCTTCAGGGTCTTCATTCATGGCAATCTCTTCGGCTTGTTGCTGCATGGATCTTGTTATCGTTTGTCTCTGTCGATTCTGTATATCAAGTTGTTGCGCGAGTTGACCTGCGCGCATGAAGTCGGTTGTGGTGAGCAGTTCAAAGGATGCCAGCGCGGATTCGAGTCTGCCCGAGGCGTTCAAACGCGGACCGAGCATAAAGCCGATGTTGCCCGCAGTAGTCTTGTCAATTTTCATCTGCGCGACGCCAGCCAATGAAAAGAGCCCTTGTCGTTTGGTCTCGCGGATTTGTTTGAGTCCCTTGCGGACAAGGACTCGATTCTCTCCGACAAGAGGCGCGAGGTCTGCAACGGTTCCCAACGCTACCAAATCAAGCAGATCATCGAGTTTGACATTCGACCTTTCGGCGCGGCTCAGGACAGGTGTTGGACTTTCGACATTTTGTATCAACGCTTCCGCGATCTTATATGCGATTCCCACACCTGCCAAATCTTTATCGGGATAAGGGTCGTCGTGTTGTTTGGGATTGATGACTGCGAGAGCGGGTGGAAGGTTTAAGCCATCAGGGTGGTGATGGTCTGAGATAATCAGATCCAGTCCAATGGTACGCGCGTGAAGCGCTTCGTTCGGTGAGCGGATTCCACAATCCACAGTGATGACCAACTTTACGCCATCGGCTTTCAATGTATCCAGCGCATCTGGGTTGAGACCGTAACCTTCGTCGAAGCGATTCGGGATGTAGCCGCGCACGTTTGCGCCAAGTCCTTGAAGCGCTTGAACAAGTAATGCAGTGGCTGTGACTCCATCCACGTCGTAGTCGCCGTAGATTGCAATCGGTTCGTTGCGAACGAGCGCGAACTGAATCCGCTCAATTGCAATATTCATACCGATGAGTTGAAATGGATCCGTATTGGAATTCGGTTTGGCTTCGAGAAAGAGGCGCGCCTCTTCATAAGAGCCCATGCCGCGGTTGAAAAGGATTTGCTTTAGAATGGGCGGGAATTTGACCAGCGATTCTTCGGCTTGCGGTGTGATGGGAGGGGAGATGACCCAGCGTTTGTTGTGCGTCATGACGATAATGATTTCAGAACGAAAGTTTGATTTATTTTTATCATTTGGTGATTATAATGGATGGCAACCCGGCTTGATGACAAAAGGATGGCGCCATGTATACTCTCGCTCCCGACGAAAAGGTAACGACGGTGATGATCTACACTCACAACTCCCTGGTGCGCGGCGAGTTGGTGACGAAGTTGAGCGCGCGCGTGAGCATCTGGCTGAGGATGCAGGCACAGGTGTATTACGTGCATATCCATAAGCCGCAGGTTTTGTTGTTTGGCGGGACACAGCCGAAGGCATTGGCGTATGAGGAGGTTTATGTCCCCATTTCGCAGGTGATTGGGTTCCATATGGCGCCGCCTGCCGAGGAACCCCCGGATTACGAGCCGAATGAAGAGAACCGCGCGCTGGCGGATGTAAATCTTTTGATGGGAAGTTTCGTTTTGAAGGGGAAAGTTCGCATCTCGACTCATACCGATTTCGCCAACAGCATCGAGGTGGCTCATGCGGGCTGGCTTTCGGTCTATGAGGCTGAGGTTGTCAATCCATTCGTGACGCAGTTGCCCGCCATTCAAACGCCGATGATGCTGGTGAATCCCGCCCACGTGAGCATTGGCGTGTAACGAACTCCTTATCTCCTCACTATTTGGCACTACAGTTGCTTATGTAGATGGAGGCGGCGCATAAAGCTCCAGAAAGCCGCACATTTCGCAACGATTGACGACCAGGTCGAGCCGTTTGCTCGGAACGCCTTTCACGGGAAAAGGCGCATCCTTCTCAGGCGACCAAACGTATGGCGAGTTGCCATACTTTCCCTTTTCCATCAAAGCGCCTGAAACCATATTGCCATCGCATTTGGGACATTTGTTCAAATTGGGCATACTTTGCTCCTCGTTTGTTGCGACACTTATATAATCGCCCATGATCCTCACTGCCTGGTCTTCCTACTGGCTTGCACGGTATCCCCCTGGTCGGCTTTGCGGATACGCTTTATGTGATCGGCGGTTCAGGGCGCGCAGCGGATATGATCAACTGGGGGCGGGTCTTTGTATATCAGCCATGAAAGACAGCGGCGTACTGGGCTTCCTTCACGCAGGTTTTCTACTCGCTCTAAAAGACAAAGGCATTTGCACTAATTTTGTTTTATCAGGCTCATTCCATATTATTTTTAGTTTCGTCTCCAGTTGGGTCACAGGATCGTTTCCCAGTTCTGCCGAACAGCGTTTCACAGCCGACCACGTACGCAGGTAAGCCAATAGTTGCTGTAAATTCCATTCAACCTGCACGGCAAAAGTTTGTAGGATGCGGATTTCGTCAAACGGGAGAAGTAAGTCTCGATAACCAGCCATTACTTGCCGATTTTCATTCGCCCAGAATCGGTCAATTGGCTCAAGCAAATTTTTAGCGAGGATGTCGTCAATTTCGCGGTCAATTTCCAGGGAGCCATATCCCCATATCGCCAGGACTCCCTTTGGTTTCAGCACCCGCTCGGTTTCTCGAAAAAACTTTTCCTGATTAAACCAGTGGACTGCCGTTGCCACAACAATTAGATCAAATGAATGGTCGTCAAACGATGTGTGTTCAGCGGGACAGACACTGTAATTTACTTTTGGGTGGACGATGCAGCGCTGAATCTGTTCTGCGCTAATGTCAGTTGCTTCGACCCGCGCGAAGTACTTAGCGCATGAAATCGCAGCCTGCCCGTTTCCGGTGGCGCAGTCCCAGGCGCAGTCATGCCCATACGAAATCTCATTCAAAAATGAAAACAGTTCCTCAGGATATTGCGGTCTATGTCTGGCGTATTGCTCGGAACCTTGGGAAAACGTTTGAATGTTATTCAATGGTTATCTCCAGCCAAAACACTTGCCTTGCTCCGAGGAGCATGGCTGTACTCGAGTGAAATCCGTTATAGAGTTACATCTATTATTCGTATTCACACTATCCCTTGACGTAGGAAAATTTTTTGGAGATGAGACCGTTTTTCATCTGGAATACATCGACTCCTCGGACGTGTCCCTTTTTACCTGTCCCATCCACCCAGTCGTATCTCCAGCGCATAATGCACCGATTGCCAAGGCCAAAAATCTCCTCGATTTCGATGCGGGCATGGGGCGACTCGCGGAAGAAGTCCTGCC
>CAZIYY010000094.1:0-655 GCA_964543585.1 uncultured Anaerolinea sp.
GGTCACGGTGACCGAGGTCGGGACACAATCTATGGAAAAGCCCTTGCTCGAGGTCGTAATGGAGTTGATCGCAGGGGCATCTTTGTTGTTAAGTTTCCCGCGAGTGGAAGCACACCCACTTACTAAAAGCGCTAACAGGAAGGTCAGCCCAGCTCTGCGAACAAGTCTTTTGAACAGTTCTTTTGATCTCATCACAAAACTCCTTTCGTGAAAAACTGCCAGCATCCTCAGTGAAGCCGCGATATTCAAGATTATACTCTTCCTGCCCTGATGGTAAAATGGGGTTATTACTTTTCGGGCAGGATTTCTATGACAGACGACCTTCAACTTCGCGCCATCAATACCCTACGCTTCCTTTCTGCGGACGCCGTCCAACAAGCCAACTCGGGTCATCCGGGACTTTAGCCGCCTGCGCCTGGGTAAGGCCCTCCCGGGCCATCCATTGCCGCAGTGCCTCGGCCAGCTCACAACGCAGCAGCATGACGGCCGCCTCGTGCGGCGGAAAGCCCAGATCGACGAGGATGGGCGCGAGCGCGCCGTCGATGTTCAGCGGAATCGGCTTGATGCGCTCGCCAACGGCGTCCTCGAGTGCGCGCGCGAAGCGAATACCGTCTCCGGCCAACCCCGATCCGTCGGCGAGTCCGAAGAGCACGGC
>CAZIYY010000094.1:665-19438 GCA_964543585.1 uncultured Anaerolinea sp.
TCCTTTCGGGCGGGCATGGATCCATGCTCCTTTATTCTTTGTTGCATCTGACGGGTTACGACCTCTCACTTGACGAGATCAAGAACTTCCGTCAGTTTGGGAGCCTCACGCCTGGTCATCCCGAATATGGACTTACTCCTGGGGTTGAAGTCACCACGGGTCCCCTCGGTCAGGGATTTGGTCAAGGCGTTGGCATGGCGATCGCGGCCACGCATTTAGCCGCAACCTTCAACAAGCCTGGGCATGAAATCATCCAATCGTATATCTATGGCATCGTGACAGACGGTGACTTAATGGAAGGCGTCGCCTCTGAAGCCGCGTCGCTGGCGGGACATTTGCAGTTGGGTCGTATCATCTATCTTTATGACGACAATCACATCTCGATTGACGGCTCCACCGATTTAGCCTTCACCGAAGACCGCGCCGCACGCTTTGAGGCATATAAATGGCACGTGCAAAAAATTGAAGATGGCAACGATGTGGAAGCTATTGATACAGCCATTCGTAATGCCAAACGCGACCCGCGCCCCTCGCTAATTTGTGTCCGCACGACGATTGGTTTCGGCGCGCCGAAAAAACAAGGGACAGCCAAAGCGCATGGCGAGCCGCTCGGCGATGAAGAACTCAACGCCGCGAAGGAAAATCTCGGCTGGCCCCCCGAGCCGCGTTTCCTCATCCCCGGCGATGTGATGGAGTTTTATCGCGAGGCAGTCGAAAAGGGACGCGAGCGCGAATTTGATTGGAAGATGAAATTTGATGCTTATAAAAATTTGCATCCAAACCTGGGCTCTGAGTTATCGCGACGTTTGGCGGGAAAACTGCCCGATGATTGGGCGGCTGAATTACCGTCATTCCCAGAGGATACAAAAGGTATGGCGACGCGCGCTTCTTCAGGAAAAGTGTTGGACGTGTTATCTGCAAAACTCCCCGAACTGCTTGGCGGCTCGGCGGATTTGACTCCCTCAAACAACACCAAATTTGACGGCGCAGGTGATTTCCAAAAAGATAATCCAACGGGACGTTATCTGCGCTTTGGCGTGCGCGAGCATGGCATGGGCGCGGCGTTGAATGGTATGAATCTGTTCGGCGGCGTTATCGCCTATGGCGGCACGTTCCTGATTTTTTCCGATTACATGAAGCCTGCGATTCGCATCGCTGCGATTTCACATGCCCCGACCATTTTCGTTTTTACACATGACAGCGTTGGACTCGGCGAAGACGGTCCCACGCATCAGCCAATTGAACATCTCGCTGCGTTGCGTGCGGTTCCCAATCTGGTGGTCATCCGTCCCGCGGACGCGAATGAAGTCCGCGAAGCGTGGAAGGTCGCCATCGCGCGTCGCGACGGACCAACTGTATTGGCACTGACTCGTCAAAACGTTCCAACCTTCGAACCTTCCAACTTGCCAACTGTCGAAAAAGGCGCATACGTGTTGAAAGATTTCGGCAATCCCGAAATTATCTTAATGGCTTCAGGCTCGGAAGTCGGTTTGATATTGGATGCCGCGCAAAAACTTCACGAAGAAGGTCGCGGTGTGCGCGTGGTTTCATTTCCATCATGGGAGTTGTTCGAGAAACAGGATGAGGCTTATCGTGAGTCTGTTTTGCCGAAAAAGATTCAGGCGCGACTCGCCGTCGAAGCGGGAGCAACCCTCGGCTGGGAAAGATACGCCAACTCCGTCATCGGACTCGATCACTACGGCGCATCCGCTCCGTATAAAGTCATCTTCGAGAAGTTTGGATTCACCGTTGAGAATGTCGTCGCGAAAGCGAAAGAACTTTTATAAATACTCCGTTGGTTGAGTAGGCGGTGTTCGTCCGCCGTATCGAAACCAACATGTAAGCAAAATAATTCTTGTTTTGTTAGTGGTGGTCTCGATACGACACTCGCCGCAAAGCGGCTCGTGTCTACTCGACCACCGAGGAGAATCATGAAAGTAGCCGTTGGATTCGACCACGCGGGCTTCCCGTTGAAACAAGTGACTCTTGATGCCGTGCGTAACGCGGGGCACGAACCCATTGACTTGGGCACAAATTCCGCCGACCCGGTGGACTTCCCTGACTTCACCGAAAAAGTGGGACGCGCCATCCAAAGCGGCGAAGCCGAACGCGGGATTTTGGTCTGCGGTTCAGGCATCGGCGCCGGCATCGCCGCGAACAAGATGAAAGGCGTGTACGCCTCCATTTGCCATGACACGTATTCCGCGGCGCAGGGAGTTCTGCACGATGACATGAACGTGCTCTGCCTGGGCGGTCGCGTGATTGGACCCGAACTCGCCAAAGCGCTTATTCCTGCGTTTTTGAACGCGGAGTATCAGGGAAATAAGGCGGGAGGGGAAAGGTTGGCGCGGCGCGTTGCGAAGATTCATAAAATTGAAGAAGCTGGAAGGTTGGAAGGTTAGCAGGTTTTCAGGTTGGCTGGCTCAACTTGTAAACTTTCCAACCTTCAAACCTGTGGATAAGGAGTGAAAATGCCGACCATCACGCGCTTTGAGGAAATTGAAGCATGGCAGACTGCTAGAGAGTTGACCAAGTTGATATATTCCTTGACGGAAGAAGGAAAGTTCTCGCGTGATTTCGGGTTGAAAGACCAAATTCGTCGTGCATCTGTCTCAATCATGAGTAATATTTCGGAAGGTTTTGAGAGTCAAACCCAAGCTCAATTTATTCGTTATTTAGGTCTCGCAAAAGCATCTGCTGGCGAGGTCCGTTCCCAATTGTATGTTTCTCGTGACCTTGATTACATAACTCAAGAGCAATTTTCGAAGGCATTTGCTATGGCTGAAAAAGCCTCCCGTCAAGTTGCACGCTTTATTTCTTATCTTGAATCACATCCTCAATCTCACAAGATTCGTGAAGACTCCGCCGAATACGAAACCTAACTTGTAAACCTTCTAACCTTCAACCTGAAAACGAGAATACCCATGAACCCAATTTCAAAACTAACACAGCTCGGTCAATCCCTCTGGATGGACAACATCCAGCGCAAACTGTTGGAAAATGGCGAACTCAAAGCCATGATCGAACGCGGCGACATCCGCGGCATGACCTCCAACCCCACCATCTTCAACAACGCGATTGCCAAATCGAACGATTATGATTCCGCGCTTGTGCCTCTCGCCTGGGCGGGCTGGGACGCGGAAAAAATCTTCTGGCAACTTGCGATTGAAGATATCAGGGCGGCTTGCGACGCGTTTGCCCCTCTGTATGAAGAGTCAAACGGCGGCGATGGATATGTAAGTATTGAAGTCAGCCCTGACCTCGCGCACGATACCAAAAAGACAGTTGCGCAAGCCGAACAACTCTGGGCGCGCGTCAAGCGACCCAATCTTATGGTCAAGATTCCTGCAACCAAAGAAGGCATACCTGCGATTCGCAAAACAATTGCTGCGGGTCTCAATATCAACATCACACTCATCTTTTCGCTCAAGCGTTATGCCGAAGTGATGGATGCGTATCTCAATGGACTCGAAGACCGCGGCAACGCGGGTCATCCCATCGATCACATTGCGTCGGTCGCGTCGTTCTTCGTTTCGCGTGTGGATACAAAGATTGATCCGAAACTTCCCGATGGCTCACCGCTCAAAGGCAAAGCCGCGATTGCAAATGCCAAACTCGCCTACGATCAATATCATCAAACCTTCGCGGGTATGCGCTGGGAAAAACTCAAATACAAAGGCGCGGGCGTCCAGCGTCCGTTGTGGGCGAGCACCAGCACCAAAAATCCCGCCTATCCCGATACCATTTATATCGACAACCTCATCGGTCCCGAAACCGTTAACACCGTTCCGCCTGCCACGCTCGAAGCCTTCCGTGATCATGGCGTCGCGGCGATGACTCTTGTGCGCGGTGTCAATGAAGCGCTGGATGCAATCAGTCAACTCGAAACCGCGGGCATCTCGATGGATGTTGTTACTCAGGAACTCGAAGACGAAGGAGTCAAAGCCTTTGCGGATGCGTTCGCGCAATTGCTCGGGACAATTGATGAGAGAAGGAAGAACGCCGCCTCTTCTCTTGGACCCATATCTGATTCTGTTTCCAAGCGGATCGCGCAACTCGAAGCGGATTCTGTCCCCGCGCGCCTGTGGAAGCATGACCCTACACTTTGGGCAACAGACAAAGACCCTGTGGGTCAAAATGAAGTCAGAATCCGTATGGGCTGGCTGGACTCAACGGATAAGGCTCGCAAACTGTTGAAGTCTTATCAGGCGTTCGCGAAAGAGATTCAAAAAGCAAAGATTGACCGCGTGCTGGTGTTGGGCATGGGCGGCTCGTCGTTGACTGCCGAGGTATTTAGTTCCCTGCTTTCAGCTGCAAAGATTGAAGCGCCTTTGTCTCTCGCAATATTAGATTCAACTGATCCTGCCCAAGTTGCCTTAGCCGCAGAACATTATCCTCCTGATAAGACTCTATACATCGTCGCCAGCAAATCAGGCGGCACAGCCGAAGTCATGGCGGCGTTTGATTACTTCTGGAAACTGAGCAAGAAAGATGGCTCACATTTCATCGCGATGACCGACCCAGGCACTTCCCTCGAAGGGCTGGCAAGAAAACGCAATTTCAGAAAAATCTTCTCCGCCGATGAATTTGTCGGCGGGCGTTACTCGGCGTTGACAGACTTCGGTCTTGTCCCTGCCGCGTTGCTTGGCGTGGACTTAAATCAACTGCTCGACAAAGCGGATTGGATGCGTGCTCAATGCCGCGAACATATCCCTGCGGCGCGCAACCCTGGCTTGGCTTTGGGAGCTGTCATTGGAGAGTCTGCTCTCGGAGGCCGCGACAAGCTCACAGTCCTGAGTGACGCGCCTTTATCCGCATTTGCAGGCTGGATCGAGCAGATCATCGCCGAGTCCAGCGGCAAATTTGGAAAGGGCATCCTGCCTGTTCCGCTCGAGCCGCTTGGCGATGCGAAGTCGTTCGGCAAAGACCGCTTGTTTGTGTATCTGCGTCAGACAGGCGATTTGGATGCGACGATAAAATCTCTGAGGGAGAGCGGGCATCCTGTGATTGAATATACTATTTCAAATTTCTATGACATCGGCGCTGAGATATTCCGTTGGGAGATCGCGACTGTGGTGGCATGTTCGATTTTGGGCGTCAACGCGTTCGACCAGCCGAATGTGGAAACGAGCAAGAAGATTACGAAGGCGAAAATTGCTGAATATCAGAAGAAAGGCAAATTGAAGGAAGGCAAGCCTGCCTGGAAGAAAGATGGCGTAGCGGTGTTCGCGTCGTCAAGCCTGACAGGCGCATCGCTGAAATCTGTCTTGAATAGTTATTTGAAGAAGGCAAAGGTTGGCGGATATGTTGCCATTAACGCGTACCTGCCGCGCAACGCCCAAATGATAGATGCCTTGCAAAAGATGCGGGTTGCCATTCGCACAAAGACAGGCAATGCGGTAACCGCTGGATTTGGTCCCCGTTTCCAACATTCAACAGGACAATTCCATAAGGGCGGACCAAAGAACGCGCTATTCATCCAAATCACCACCGAGCCTGAAATAGATATGGACATCCCAACCGAAGGCTTGACGTTTGGCACGTTGATCCGTGCGCAGGCGTTGGGTGATTACGAAGCGTTGATCGAAGCGAAGAGAAAAGTGATTAGAATTCACCTGGGGAAATATTCTGACATTGGAAAGCTGGCTGGGTTATTGAATTAATCCAATTCTTACCCTGTGGTTTTAGACTTATCCGTTGAAAGGATAAGTCTATGTTTGATATTGGTGCTCCCGAGCTTTTGATCGTGCTTGTCATCGTGGTTTTGGTGTTTGGGCCAGGTCGTCTTGCCAAAGTCATGGGCGAGATTGGAAAAGGAATCAGTTCCTTCAAGGATTCGATTTCGCCTGAAGAAAAATCAGATTCTGTTTCAGAAACCAACACTACACCCAGGTAACTACAAGAAATGTCCGAGTTATCACAACTCAAATGCGTTGCCTGCCGCGGCGGGGAACCATCCCTGACCGACGCCGAAATCGCGGGCTTGATGCCTCAAGTCCCGCAATGGCAAATCGTAACGCAAGATAATATCTTGCGGCTGCAGCGCGTGTTCAAACTCAAGAACTTCGTCGAAGCGTTGGAGTTCACAAATAAAATTGGCGCGATTGCCGAAGAGGAAGATCATCATCCCTTGATTGTTCTTGAGTGGGGGAGAGTAACTATCCAATGGTGGACGCATGTGGTCAAGGGCCTGCACAAGAATGATTTCATTATGGCCGCGAAGACAGATAAAATTCATGGCTGATGATATGCAAACTGGGAGGAAATTATCGCGGCGCGATTTCCTGAAATTATTGAAGATTGGAGCAATTGACTTTGCTCTGTTGGCTATAGGTGGAGTTGGGTACGGTTTTCTGGTTGAACCAACTCAAATAGAAATCGAAACTGTGAATTTGAAATTGCGGAGGCTTACCTCTGCATTCTTCGGCATTCGCATCGCGCAAGTGAGCGATATTCATATGGGCGGCTGGATGAATGTTGAGCGATTTCAGCATATTGCGGATTTGGTCGTCGCTCAAAAACCCGATCTGTTGCTGCTGACAGGAGATTTTCTTATAGGTCATTCCTTTGATAAGAATTCCGAGCAGCATCTTCAAGATTTAATCGATATATTATCTCCATTGGCGAAGTCGATTCCAACTTTTGCGATCCTTGGGAACCATGATTATTGGACAAACCCGGATGCAGTTCGTGGGATGTTGCGTCCTTGTGGGATCGGTGATTTGACGAATACCGTTTTTACGGTATCCCGCGGCACGGAGAATTTACATATCTGCGGTGTTGACGATGTCTGGGAAGGTGATGTTAGGCTGGATGAAGTAGTTGATAAATTGACGGACGATTCCGCCGCCATTCTGCTGGCACACGAACCCGATTTTGCCGATACCAGCGCGGCAACTGGCCGCTTCGATTTGCAGGTTTCCGGCCACTCACATGGCGGGCAGATCGTGTTTCCATTTTATGGACCTCCCATCCTGCCGTATCTTGCGCAAAAATATCCCAGCGGGCTTTATAAGGTTGGGGATATGTTTCAATACACAAACCGTGGCGTGGGAATGGGGAGGCTGCCTGTTCGATTCAACTGCCCGCCGGAGATTACATTATTCATCCTGGATGGCGATCTATAAATCAGAACGATTTCAACTCCAAACTTCAGTCGGGGCTATTGCGCGAAAGCTCAATAGGATTTATATTGATAATATTCCTGTGCGTGTCAAATGGATAACCTTGCAGAGCATTTCTTATGGAACATCGATAAACCAATTCCAATCATGATGCGAAAATATGGTTGCAAAAACAACCGTTGTATTAAAGGGGGGTGTTACTTAACCCGAGCAATCTACTATGTCGAATGACCGAAAGCCAACAGAAGGACAATCATCCCATGCAACAAAACCAGGAAAAACAGGCGGACCAAGAAGACAACCCTGCGCTGAGTAAAGGGATCGAACGAAACATTCGCACGATCATCCACCTTCGCTCGGAGGCGACTCGTAAACGCGGCTTGCAAGACCGGCTTGCTGATGGCATGACCACGTTTTCGGGTCGTATGATCTTTGTCTATGTGCATATCGTTTGGTTTGGGATATGGATACTTTTTAACACGGGACGTTTCGGCGTGCGTGTTTTTGATCCATTCCCCTACGGCCTCCTGACCATGGTTGTATCCCTGGAAGCCATTTTTCTTTCAACATTTGTGCTCATCAGCCAAAACCGATTGAGCGAAGAAAATGAACGCCGCGCCGATCTGGACCTCCACATTGGATTGCTGACCGAACATGAACTGACACGCGTATTACAGATGCTGGACGCCATACAAGACAAGCTGAGTATCGTAGATCATGAGAACAGTGAACTGGCAGACCTTGAAATGGAAACCAAGCCGGAAGATGTATTGGCTGAAATCCACCGTCTTCAACAGCGTGAGTACAACACAAGGTAATGATTATGAAAAAAAAACTGCTCTCCCAATTAACTGCGGAAGATAAAGAACAACAATACCGCATCATCTTTGAAACCGCCAGTGATGGCATGATCATCACCGATTTAGAGACTGGTCGCGTGGTTGAAGCCAACCCCGCCGCGTGTGAGATGCACGGCTACACGCGCGAGGAATTCATTGGCTTGCACCTGACGGCATACATCCACCCCGACAGCTTGGGCCTCCTTACCGAATTCGCCAAGGAGGCTCAACCGGAAGGTGCGGTCGATGTGCCGGCGGTCCATTTACACCGGGACGGCTCAACGTTCTACGTCGATGTACGCAGGAGGGCAATCTCGTTTCAGGGCCGACCCTGCCTGCTGAGTGTGGTCCGTGACGTCACCGAGCGGATCGAAGCAGAGCGCTTGCTCCACCAGCGAGCGGAAATCCACACGCGCGAGCAATCCACCTTGCTGGAGATTTCCCAAAACCTGGCTTCCGCGCTCGAACTCCAGCCGGGTTTGATCCTCGACCAATTGCGGGTACTGATCGAGTATACCCATGCCGAATTGTTCGTGCTGAAAGGATCTGCCATGGTCGCTCTGGCTGTGCGCGGGCCACAGCGACTGGAACAGATCGCACCTTTCCGCATCCATCTGGAAGGTCCGGAGACCTTGATAAGGCTGTTCAATGAGCACCGGCCTAACCGTATCGCCGATGTATGGAGCGCCGAACCGTCGGCACAATTTCTCCGGTCGCTTCTGGACGATCAGGCAGACCTGCTTTTGAAAGGGGTGCAGGCGTGGATGTGGGTTCCCGTGGCGGTAAAACACCGCGTCATTGGGAGTGTGGGCGTCGCGCATGTCGAGCGGGATTACTTTACGGCTCATCACGCAGATTTGGCCTTGACTGTGGCCAATCAAGCCGCGATCGCCCTGGCCAACGCGGAACTGTATGAACACGCACAAACGCTCGCCGCGCTGCAGGAACGCCAGCGTCTTGCGCAGAACCTGCACGATGCCGTCAATCAATCGCTCTTCTCCGCCGGCCTGATCGCCGATGTTCTGCCGCGCTTATGGGAGAAGGATCAAGATGAGGCGCGGAAGTCGCTGATTGATCTGCGCCGATTGACGCGCGCGGCGCAGGCGGAAATGCGCGCGCTTTTGGCTGAACTGCGGCCATCCGCATTAACCGATACAGACCTTGGCGATCTGTTGCATCTGTTGGGAAATGCGCTCTCGGGCCGCATCAACATCCCGGTCGCAGTTACAGTAGCGAAGGAAGTCATCCTGCCTGCAGAAGTGCAAGTGGCATTCTACCGTATATGCCAGGAAGCGCTGAATAACATCGCCAAGCACGCCAAAGCCAGCCGGGTTGAGATAGATTTAAAGCATGAGGGTGCTGCCATCGAATTGCGCATTCGCGATGATGGCCGAGGCTTTGACCCTGAACAAACAATCCCAGGCCATTATGGCTTGAGCATGATGCGCGAACGCGCGGAAGCCGCGGGGGCGCGGTTGTCATTCACGAGCCAGCCTGGTCACGGCACTGAACTCATCATGCACTGGGCGCAGGACCCACAGAAGGAGTCCTTATGACAACCTCCTCCCAACCTATTCGCGTCATGCTCGTTGACGATCACACGATGGTTCGCCGGGGACTGGCAACCTTCTTGAAGGTTTATGATGATCTGCAACTGGCGGGCGAAGCCGAAGACGGAGAAGCTGCCATCCGACTCTGTGCTCAAATTCTGCCAGACGTGATACTCATGGATATGTCTCTGCCCGTAATGGATGGAGCGACCGCGACACGCGCCATCCGTCAACAGTTTCCACAAATACAAGTGATTGCGTTGACCAGCTTCAAGGAGGGAAAAGTTATCAAGCAGGCCTTGGAAGCCGGAGCGATTGGCTATCTGCTCAAGGATGTCTCTGCAGACGATCTGGTCCGGGCCATCCGCGCTGCATACGCTGGACGCGCCACTCTCGCTCCCGAGGCCGCTCAGGCCCTGGTCGAGACAACCAATCAGCCGCCGACGCCCGGTCTTGACCTGACAGAGCGCGAGCGTGAAGTTCTAACCCTGATGATCGAAGGGCTGAACAATACGCAGATCGCCGGAAGACTGACTGTAAGCCCATCCACGATCAAATCCCATGTCAGCAACATCCTGTCTAAGTTAGGTGTTGCCAGCCGCACGGAAGCGGTAACGCTTGCGCTGCGTAACGGCATCGGTACCTAACCCTCTGAATCCCCCTCAAATATTTGTAAAGCAGGTGACAGTCATCTTATAGCCAGACTTCGGAAGTCTAATGCAAGAATTGTGCCAGCAAACATCACGGAGTGAGTATGTGGCGCAGGGGGTAGTCCTGTATAATTGCGCTATTAATCTGCAACGGAGATATTATGTCCTTCAACTCGAAACTTATTGACCTGCTCAAAACCAATCACAACTTTGTGGACGATGAAGGCGAATTGCTGATTGCCGCTGTGCAAGACCGCGCCTGGAAAATTGACCGTGACCTTGTAAAACTTTTACTTTCAGATAAAGAAATCAAAGCCAAGTTTTTTGATGAAATCGAAGAACATTGGATTTTCAATATCAATACCTTTCTTGAATACATTTCCCAAAAGAATTTTCTGGACAATTCATATACCCGTTTTCGTAATCGCATTGGATTAACCATTGGCGAGAAGTATTTGCGTGAGCGCGGCGACGTGGCTTTGGTTTGGGCTTACAAAGATACTGTTTTGGAAGGCGGGCAAACGAAGGAAGAAGAAAGACGCAAGGAAATCTTTTTCAATGAAGTGCTGGCGCAAGATGAAATCAACCGTTTGCTCGACCCCAAAGTATTAACCAATTTCACACGCTACACAGCAAAAGGCAAACAACCTGTCAAAGACTTTAAGCGTGATGAAAACGGCTTGATTCGTGAAAACCTGATTCTCAAAGGTAATAACTTGCTTGCTTTATACACTCTCAAAACCCTATTTCGCAGACAGGTGAAGTTGATTTATATTGACCCGCCGTACAATACTGGGGGAGATAGTTTTGGGTATAACGACAACTTCAACCATTCGACTTGGTTGACTTTTATGAAGAACCGATTAGAAGTGTCTCGTGAATTGTTGAGCGACGATGGCTTTATTTTTATTTCTTGCGATGACAACGAACAGGCTTACTTGAAAATTCTGTGCGATGAAGTGTTCCAAAGCGAAAACTTTGTTTCTCAAATAATTGTTCAATCAAACAAGCGCGGACAGACCTATAAAGAAATAGCAAAAACCCATGAATATTTGTTGGTGTATGCCAAAAGTGAATTGGGAGAAATTAATGAATTAGAAAAAACTGGTGGCTTTGCTGTCAAAGACAACAAAGGCGGTTATGAGTTACGTGAGTTAAGAAATCGAAATCCAAAATTTGGAAGATTTAATCGCCCTAATCTTTATTACCCGATTTATGTTGACCCGACAAAACCAGATAAAGATGGTCTTTTGCCAATTTCGCTTGAAAAATCAAAAAAATACAGTGTTGAATTATTGCCATTAAACAGTGTTGGCGCTGAAAGTTGCTGGCGATGGGGTAAAGATAAAGTTCGCGCAAATAATTATGAAGATACTAGAGTGTCAGATTTGGTGGCGAAATTAAAGACAACATCTGAATACGGAATTTACGAGAAATATCGTAAAGAAACTTATAAGGCAAAGTCTATTTGGGTTGAAAGTGAAGTGATAAGCGAACAAGGTACGACGGAGTTACGACAGTTGAACTTGTCCAGCGAATTTAACTTTCCAAAACCATCTTACCTCATAGAAAAGATTTTGCAACTTGGTTCTAACGAAGATTCCATTGTTCTGGATTTTTGTGCAGGGAGCGGAACAACTGCTCAGGCTGTGCTTGAATTGAACAAGCACGATAACGGAAAGCGAAATTTTATTCTTGTAGAACAACTGGATTATGTCGAAAAAGTTACGGTTGAAAGGGCAAAAAAGGCAATTGAAAAGGAAACGAATTTCATCTATTGCGAACTGATGAAATACAACGAAGCCTTTATGGAACGTATTCAAGCCGCCAAGAACAGTAAAGAATTGTTGAAAATCTGGCAGAACATGGCAGAGGGTTCATTTTTGAATTGGTATGTCAACGCCGAAATGCCCGAAGAAGCAATCAAAGACTTTGAAGCGATTGGCAAGGAAGAAAAAGGATTTGAAAAGCAAAAGAAATTGCTGGCTGAACTACTTGATAAAAACCAGTTGTATGTAAATCTTTCAGAGATTGACGACGCGCAGTTTAAAGTAAGCAAAGATGACAAGGCATTGAACAAAGCATTTTATGGAGAAGCATAATGCCTGAACAATTTCTTTATGAAACGCTCAATGCTGTTTCCAGCATGGGCTTTCTCAAAAAAGAAGTCCCTGATTCTGTGCGTTTGAATTTGAATCCTAAATTTGAACTGCGCGGCTATCAAGTGGAAGCCTTTGCGCGTTTCTTTCATTGCCATAAAAACGATTTCCCAAATAAAACCTTTCCTTTGCATTTCCTGTTTAACATGGCAACAGGAAGCGGTAAAACGCTCATCATGGCGGGACTGATTCTTTATCTTTATGAACAAGGCTATCGAAATTTTCTGTTCTTTGTGAATTCTACAAACATTATCGAAAAGACAAAAGATAATTTTCTAAATCCTGCCTCTATCAAATTCCTTTTCAATCAGGAAATCACAATTGGAAATCGCCGCGTGCGAGTTTCCCCCGTTGATAATTTTGAAGGCGTAAACCAAAACGAGATTAATATTTGCTTTACGACAATTCAGCAACTTCACATAGATTTAACTACTCAAAAAGAAAATGCAATCACATTTGAAGATTTTAGAAAGCACAAGATTGTTCTGATTGCCGATGAAGCGCACCACATGAGCGCCACGACCCAAGAGCAAATGGAGATTCTCAGACCAACTTGGGAAAACACTGTACAAACCATTTTTGAAAAAAATGCTGGTAATCTCTTGCTTGAATTTACCGCTACACATGATTACATCAATCCTGCGATGGTCAATAAATATCGAAATAAAGTCATCTTTCGTTATGACTTGCCCGAATTTCGTAATGACCGATTTTCAAAAGATGTAACGCTGGTTTATTCCGACTTTGATTTAGATGAACGCATTATTCAGGCATTGATTCTCAGCCAGTACAAACAAGAAGTCGCGGCAAAATATCGAATCAATCTGAAACCTGTCCTTTTATTCAAAGCCCAGAAAACCATTGCTCAATCGCAGGAAAACAAAGTTAACTTTCATAAAATCGTTGACCGACTGAACGCAAAACAAATTGCCAAAATCCGAAAGTCAGATATTCCAATTGTCCAGCGTGCCTTTCGATTTTTTGAAGAAAACAAAATTAATGATGAGCAACTTGCAGAAAGACTAAAAAGAGAATTTCACGAAGATTTTTGTCTGTCTGTGAATGACGAAGACGAAAAGGAAAATTATCAAATTCTCGTCAATACTTTGGAAGATAGAAACAACCGTATACGGGCAATCTTCGCCGTTCAAAAACTAAATGAAGGCTGGGACGTGCTTAACCTGTTTGATATTGTCCGCTGTTATGAACCACGCGATACAGGCAGGGCAAAAATTGGTACAACAACCATGTCCGAAGCGCAGTTAATCGGACGCGGCGCAAGATATTTTCCCTTTGTGCTTCCTGAAAGTAATGACCGCTTCCGCCGCAAATTCGACAACGATCTCGAACACGAACTGCGCGTGATTGAAGAACTGCACTATCACAGTATCAATGATTCCCGCTACATTGCTGAAATCCGCGCCGCGTTGGTTGAGCAAGGTATCATGGATGAGAACGAAGTCACAAAGGAACTCAAACTTAAAGAGGCATTCAAGAAAACACAATTTTACAAATATGGGCTAATTTATGCCAATAAGCCAATCGAAAAAGATTATCAGCACGTCAAATCCTTTGCCGATTTAGGCGTGAAGAAAAGAAATTATGTTCATGTCATCGCCACAGGTCATGGCGGCGCAAGCACGGTATTGGCTGGAACAAGGCAAAGCGCGGTTGTCTCGGAAGAAACGAGAAAAGATTTACCAGTAAAAAAGATTGAATACAACATTGTTCAATCTGCAATCGCTAGAAATCCTTTCTACACTTTCGATTCACTCAAACATTATTTCCCCAATCTTGAATCCATGCGAGAATTCATCACGTCTGAAAAACATCTCAGCGGGTTGGAAATCACCTTTCAAGGAAATGTTTACCAACTCGAAGAAAACAAATTTGAAAAACTAAATGCCATGCTGGATTTACTTGGTGAAATTGAAGCCGAAGTCCGCCAGCAAAATACCAGATATGAAGGGTCAAAGGAATTTCAATACTCCCGCGTTCACGAAGTTTTCACCGACAAACTTCTCAAATTCTCAAAAGACAATGAACACGGCAAAGATGATGCACAGTTTGAATATTTTGTCTCCACAAAAGATTGGTTTGCTTTCAATACGATTTACGGAACAAGTGAAGAAAAAGCATTTGTGCGTATGCTCGATAGGCACATCGAAAAACTAAAAGAACAATATGAAAGCATTTACCTTGTCCGCAACGAAGGGCATTTTGCAATTTACAACTTTTCCGATGGCAAAACCTTCCAGCCCGATTTTGTTCTGTTCCTGCGCGAGAAAAGCGGAAAGTCACTTACCTATCAACTCTTCATCGAACCAAAGGGAGCGCATCTCAAAGACCATGACCGCTGGAAGGAAAAATTCCTGAAAGAAATCACAGCGGAGTTTGAGGGCAAAACCTTGAAAATCGAAGACAGGAAATATCGTTTGATCGGTGTACCATTCTATAACAACGAAGATGAGAATGAATTTAGGCGTAGTCTTGAGTCTGCGCTGACTTAACTGGTAACTCGCTGCCATTCGCACATGTCTGCATTGCAATAGCGCAGGTGACGTAGTAGTACTCGATCCTCCAGCCTCCCCCAAGTGGGCGGAGATAAAAATTCCCCTGTCAATGGATGTGGCTGTGGAGTGTCTGTATTAGTATGAATTGTAAGGCAACTTGCCCTGAGTCACTGAAAACGTCTAAACCCTGGCGATTCGATACCTTTCGAACCCACATGAGAATATTTCCTGATTGATTCAGGAATGCCGGTTTATTCCAATTGACAGAAGGAGCAGAGTCATGAAAGATAATAGTGCATTTAAGTTTACCTGTAACTCCTGTAGCGGTCATAAACTGATCGTTACTCATGTTTGGAGCATCCTGGCCGGAGCTAACACTGAACGCTGGCAGGAATGGGGGCCGCTCAAAGATAATCACCACTGGCAATATGAGTTTAAGGAGAAGATTGAGGAAAATGCAGACGACGAAGTTCAGAGAGGTGACTTCGGTGCGTTTGAGGAAGATGACTCTGCTTCTGAACCGGAAGAATATGAAATATACGAAACAGAAACCAACCGGGAAAGCGATGAGTTTTTTGTAAATTGTGAGAACTGTGATCGCGAGATTGAATTTGGCTGGTCACAGCCAGATCGTCGTGGTCTCATTTTGCCAGTCGAATTTTCAGACTTCATTCCTTCTGAGAGCTGGCCTGACCCCAAATATCTGGATATCTGGCAACAGAAGGGTTGGGTCAGAAGAAGGGACATCCATTCATGATGAGTGGCCCCTTGTGTGTCTCCCCTAAGTGGCGGAGACAAACACTCCCCGGCTGATGGATGTGGCTGGGGAGTGTTTGGCGTATTATAAATTCATGATCCGTGTAAACCATCTATACATGGCAGACTCGCGTATCCGTACAAATCACTCAGGAGAAGAAAATGATTAACTCTTCATTATATGGATCATCGTAGGAGCTCTGATCGGTTGGGCAGCCAGCATCATCATGCAGACGAATAATCGGCAGGGCCTGATTGCAGATATACTTGTAGGTATCGTGGGCGCGTTTGTGGGGGGCTACTTCCTGAGCCCTCTGTTCAAGGTCGGCACGATCAACGACGGCGACTTTAGCATCCCTGCCCTGTTGGTATCTCTGGGAGGCGCTGTCATCCTGCTGGCAATCTCCAAGTTATTTCGCAGTATAGGCGGCCTCGTGGTGATCGTCATCATCGCGCTAAGCGCCTACGTTTATTTCAACTGCTGGTCAATGGCATCCGCATCAGCGTTTTGCACCAGCATCAAAGCATTGCCATTCCTGCAATAGCACAGGTGATGTAGTGTTACTCGTCCGCGCCTGGTGCCGGCAAACCTGATTGATGCAAGCCCAGCGCGTCGATTTTGGCGCGCATACTTATGAGCGTGTGGATGAGCCCGGCGATTTCCATACAAATTAGGAAAAAGATTTATTTATTAGAAGAGCGGCTCAAATGACACTTCCATTAGAACCAACTATTCTTGTAATCTTTGGCGGTATGGGTGATTTAACATGGCGCAAGCTGGCCCCCGCCCTCTACAATCTGCTGCTGACCCAGCAATTACCGGAGCATTTCTCTGTGATTGGACTGGATATAAAGGATGAAAGCTCGGATGAGTTCCGACTTCGTTTGAGAGATGGTGCGCAGAGCTTCTGTGAATGCGGAGAGGTAGACGCGAAAACGTGGAACGGGATTGCTCCGAAGTTATCCTATCTCTCAGGCGATTTTGCGGACCCGGAAACCTACGCTGCCTTAAGTAATCAGCTTAAAGACCATGAAAAGAATTGGGGAATTCCAGCAAATCATATTTTTTACCTTGCCACACCTCCGGGCATCATGGAAACGATTGTCCAGGGGATGGGCGCAGCCGGACTTGCTCAAGACAAGCGGCGCGCCCGAATTGTCGTGGAAAAACCTTTCGGCCATGACCTCGCTTCGGCAATTTCTCTAAATGCCGTGCTGACGGCTGTTTTTGACGAAGCACAGATCTACCGGATAGATCATTACCTGGGCAAGGAAACTGTTCAGAACATTCTCGCCTTTCGTTTTGCCAACGCGCTTTTTGAACCCACCTGGAACCGTCGTTACATTGATCACATCCAGATTACCGTTGCTGAACAAGTGGGGGTGGAGCACAGAGGTGCTTATTACGAGCATGCGGGTGCCTTGCGCGACATGATCCAGAACCACCTGATGCAAATCCTGACCCTGATCGCCATGGAGCCGATGGTCTCGTTTGATGCAAATGAAATCCGCAATAAGAAAGTGGATGTGCTGAGAGCTATTCGTCCGATCTCCAAGGAACAGGTTAAGGAAGTCGCCGTGCGCGGCCAGTATGGGGCAAATCTGATGGAAGGCAAGAAGGTCCCTGCTTACAGATCTGAACCTGGAGTTGCACATGATTCACCCGCCGAAACGTTCGCCGCGATTAAATTGTTTGTCGACAATTGGCGTTGGCAGGATGTTCCCTTTTACCTGCGCACCGGTAAACGACTGCAGACCCGAGCTTCGAACGTGACGATCCAGTTCAGGCCCGTTCCGCACCAATCGTTTCCAAAAGCGGCTGTTCAAGCCTGGCAACCCAACTATCTGATCATTGACATTCAGCCTCAGGAAGGAATCTTATTGCGTTTTCAGGCAAAGCAGCCTGGCGCAAGCTTGCATTTAACCCCTGTGGATATGCACTTTTCCTACCAAGAAGCCTTTAAATCGAAATCACCGGAGGCCTATGAAACTTTGCTGGCCGATGTGATGTCCGGAGATGCCACGCTCTTCATGCGTGCTGATCAGGTGGAGGCATCCTGGTCAGCCTTAATGCCTATTCTGAACGTGTGGGAAAATTCCAGGCCTGCAGGCTTCCCCAATTACCGATCAGGTACATGGGGTCCGAAGGCTGCCGAAGCATTAATGGCGAAAGATGGCCGTAGCTGGCTGCAACCCATCCAAGGAGGATCAAGGGAGGGAATCAATCTCAGAACTCAACAGGATCAATGAATATCCGAAGTTGAAGCAGGCATGGATTGCAGAGGAACTGAGACAAGAGTAAACATCTATCTTTGCCAGAACTGGTATCTCAGATGCCCAGGAAAACAGCTAATCGAAAAGTGAGCAACGAGGAACATATTCTCAAAATATTATGAGGTAGCACAAAACAACCATGAACATTCACGACGATCCCGATGATATCGAATATCTTGCGGCAATGGAATTGCAGATGCGCAAGATATCGGATGAGCAGTATCATAAGTTCGAAGGTTATGCCGCGGAACTCTTTTCCGCGTTCGGACTCGATTTGAACACGCCGGCTACGAAAGATACACCCCGTCGTTTTATCAAGGCGCTCTTTGATGCTACGGAAGGCTACGACGGCGATCCCAAGCTTCTGCGGGTCTTCGAGACAGAATGCCACGGCGAACCTGACTGCCGCCTGGGCCAGGTCATTGAAGGGCCAATCCCGTTCTTTGCGCTTTGCGAACACCATGCCTTACCGTTCTACGGGATGGCTTATGTTGGATACATCGCCCATGAGAATATCATCGGCATTTCCAAACTGACCCGTCTGGTTCGGCTTTTCTCCAAACGCTTCGCAGTGCAGGAACGGATCGGTCAGCAGATCGCCGATACACTGGAAGCAATGCTTCATCCGCATGGTGTGGCTGTTTTTCTTGAAGCTCACCACCTCTGTATGGAGATGCGCGGCGTGCGAGAAACCGCGCCGATGACACGCACTACAGTTTGGCGTGGTCATTATGCCGAGGATTCGACTCTGCGATCCGAATTCTTCACTGCCTGTGGATTGCAAAGAAATGAGAGGTGAGTAATAGTGTCGCAGAAGGGTCTCCCCCAAGTGGCGGAGAACAACACTCCCCAGCCGCAGGATGCGGCTGGGGAGTATCTATTGTAGTATGAATGTATGACCCGCGTAT
>CAZIYY010000095.1:0-8933 GCA_964543585.1 uncultured Anaerolinea sp.
CTTCAACTGGCCCAACAATGGGCAAACTAACCACCTTTAAGTGCGGTGACACCCTCTTGAATCAATCGAGACGCATCATGAATAAAGCCAGACTCTTGTGGATGACGACCGCGCTGGTCTTCGCGATTGGATGCGGACTCTTCAGCCCCGCCGCGACTCCGACCCCGGACCTGTTCGCCACGCTCCAGGCGTTAACTCCCTCCTCGTTTTCATCTCCCGCGCCTGTTGACCCCATCGCGACTCCTGATTTCAATTTTTCCACACCTATTCCCACTGCCTTTTCCGACTCCGCGCAAACATCCATCCCTTCTCCCTCCTCATCCGATCAGCCAACGGGACGCATTGTCTTCACCTGCCAGGTCTTCAAAGTGCAAGCCTCAGACCAAATTTGCATTATGAACGCGGATGGTTCAGGGTTTAGACGCTTGACAACCAACGATGGAGTTCGTCACTTCTATCCCTCGCTGGCTCCGGACGGACAAAGCGTGTTGTATTCATCTTTTCGCGAACAAAACGTCTATGAGATCTATCAGCTCGATCTCATTGATGGCAGTGTGGATCGTCTCACCGATAAAATCGGCGTCTCCACCGCTCCCGAAGTTTCTCCGAACGGAGAGTCTGTCATCTTCACGCGCGCCTCTCCGAACACTGGTAAATACCAAATCATCATGATGGATCGTTTCGGCGAGAACATGGGGAATATCCCTCAGATCAACGGCTGGGACCCAACCTGGTCGCCAGACGGCAAACAAATTCTGTTCGCCTCGGACCGGGATGGAGATATACAGTTATTTACAGTCAATCTCAATGGGAGAAATTTGCGCAGGCTTACGAACCTGCCTGCGATCCGCGGCCGAAGCGACTGGTCATCGGATGGACAATTTATTGTCACCTATTCAGGTCCCGCCTGGAATCGCGAAGTTTATATCATGAACTCAGATGGGTCAGATGTGCGTCAACTCACGCCGACAGGAGGAAATAGCCAGGGTCCCTCCTTTTCACCGGATGGCAATTGGGTGGCATTCACCGCGTACTTCGACAAATATGGCGACGATCACGGATGCGAAATTTATATCATCCGCATTGATGGAACCGACCTGCGCCGATTAACCGATAACGATTACTGCGATTACCAACCACGCTGGGGATTGTGAGTCAGTAAAAGGCTTGAAACAAAATAGGCTCACGAAAAACGTGAGCCTTAAGATGCATCAGAGGAATACTATGCCCAGCCTTGACTTTTAATAAAATTCGTGAGCATAGGAATGTTGACCATTTGACCCTGATAGGCCTGATAGGCCCAATATAGGAATACCAGCCACAACACCGGTACACACAATCCGCCGAAGCCAATTGTCACGGTGGTAATAATCGTGGCAACAATCCAGAATGCAATGCTTGCCACAATCGATTGAACGGCGTTGAATTTGATGTGTGGACGGGCCTTCTTGTCCTCCATCAGCAATACGATGATACCAACAATAGGCGCAAAAACATAACTCAATGCTGCCCACAGTTTGTCATCACTGGTGACTTCCATCATAGGTTCTTGAGACATGGGTTCCTCCGAAAGAATTGGGGTTGGGTGCTTCGATTATTTTACAACCAATCGGAACAAAAAGCAACAGAGTTTTCTTGCGAAAAGGTTACTATGCTAGAATCGTTGTATGTCTGTTCGAGTCGTTTTTATGGGTTCGCCTGATTTTGCACTGCCGAGTCTGCGCGCGCTCTCCGCTCGTGGTGGGTCTTCGCGAAGCACCCACTATGAGCAGGTTGTTGGCGTTATCACCCAGCCAGATCGCGTCTCGGGTCGCGGGCGTGAACTGAAATCGCCTCCCGTCAAAACGCTTGCGCTTGAATTGAATCTTCCCATCATGCAGCCTGAAAAACTGCGTGTACCAGAGGCAATGGAGCAACTGCGCGCCTGGAATCCTGATCTCATCGTCGTGGCGGCGTATGGTCAAATCTTGAAGAAGGATGTTTTGGATCTGCCGCGCTTTGGCTGTATCAACGTTCATGCGTCGTTGCTGCCAAGATGGCGCGGCGCGGCGCCGATCAATGCCGCGATCCTGCATGGGGATGAAGAGACGGGTGTGACCATTATGAAAATGGATGTGGGACTCGACACCGGTCCCATGCTTGCGAACCGATCCATTCGCCTCTCGCCCAACGATACAACTGGTTCTGTTACTGAAAGCTTATCTCACCTCGGCGCGGACTTGCTTATTGAAATCCTGCCTGATTATCTCACGGGAAAAATTACTCCTCAGCCTCAACCCGAGGAAGGCGCGACCTACGCGCCGATGCTCAAGAAAGAAGAAGGTCGTCTTGATTTCAAGCGCGATGCGAACGAGTTGGAAAGGCGCGTGCGCGCCTTCAATCCGTGGCCCGGCGCATTCATGGATTTCGATGGCGCATCCCTAAAAATCCATCGCGCACACGCGGAGGCGGGAGACGCGTCAGCGGGGCAGAGGCTGATTGTTCAGGATCAGCCCGCGATCGGCGCGCGCGGCGGGCTTCTCATCCTGGATGAAGTGCAACTGGCAGGCAAAAAATCCATGAGCGGAAAATCCTTTCTGGCAGGCGCGCGTCATTGGGCGTAGCGTTTCAATGCGGGCGGGGTTTAAAGGCTGTATTCAAAACCCATCGGAGGCGAAATGTTTATTCTAAAAGTATTTGCAGCGGAATTTATCGGCACTTTTGCACTCGTTTTCATCGGCGCGGCGGCTGGTTTATATAATGAAAGTATTCTTAGCGTTGCGCTGGCGCATGGTCTGACGTTGGCTGTCTTTGTCTATGCTTATGGTCATATTTCAGGTACGCACATTAACCCTGCGGTTACCTTGGGGCTTGCGGCAAATGGAAATATCAAATGGAGCGACGCGCCTGTTTATTGGTTTGCGCAGTTATCGGGAGCCAGCCTTGCCGCGTTTTTGCTGCGCAAGGTTGTGAGTCTGATTGTCCCTGACCCCAGCGCATTTAATGCTGCGGCGACCAATGGCAGGCTGATAGCCGACCATCCTTATTTTGCATTGGGTGTCGAAGCCCTGTTGACATTCTTCCTGGTCAATACAGTCTTGCATACAGCCGTAGACGGCAAGGCTGGCCCTTTTGCAGGTTGGGCAATTGGCACTACATTGGCGATTGCCATTCTGGCGGGCGGGCCTTTAACGGGCGCATCCTTGAACCCGGCGCGTTCATTTGGTCCCGCGCTCTTTACTTCAGTGATTGACGCAGGCAGACCTGATTATCAAAACTACTTTTTTTATCTGATCTATTTCATAGGACCATTCATCGGTTCGATTTTGGCTGTGATTGTATATCAGGTCTTAAAGTACGAACCTGTCAGCATAGAAGACGACGATGTAGACGATGAAGTGGAATATGTGGACGAAGTGATTATTGAGGAACCAGTGAAAAAGCCGGCCCGCAAACCTTCGACCGCGCGCAGGACATCGAAGAAGTAAAAAGAAACATGCACGACGCAACACGAGTCCCTCGCACTTTGAGCAGGGACTTTTGTTTTACAATATGAGGGAGGTGAGCATGAGCAGATACGTCGCGGCAATTGACCAGGGTACGACCAGCACTCGTTTTATCGTTTTCGATCATGGAGGGAATATGATTGCCGTTGACCAGAAGGAGCACGAACAGATCTATCCAAAACCTGGCTGGGTGGAGCATGACGCCTTGGAAATTTGGCAAAGAACGCAGGAGGTTATGCGTGGCACGTTTGATAAAAGCGGGATCGATCCAAAGGAGATCGCCGCAATTGGAATCACCAATCAACGCGAGACAACGGTGGTGTGGGATAGGAATACTGGCAAGCCAATCTATAACGCGATTGTGTGGCAGGATACGCGCACGGATGTGATCATCAACAAACTTTCAAAAGATGGAGGACAGGATGGATTTAGAAAGAAGACAGGCTTGCCTCTCGCGACTTATTTCTCTGGTCCGAAAATCAAATGGATTCTGGATCATGTGCCTGATGCTCGCAGGAAATCTGAAAATGGGGATTTGTTCTTCGGAAACCTTGATACGTGGCTGATCTGGAATCTTACTGGCCGCGGAGCGCATATCACAGACGTGACCAATGCTTCGCGCACGATGTTGATGAATTTATCCACGCTGGATTGGGATGATGAGATTCTGAAGTTGCTCGATATCCCTCGTTCGCTATTGCCCCAGATCAAATCGTCTTCTGAAATTTATGGCTACATCGCGCCGAGCGGAGAGGGGCGTAATTTGCTACCCACAGTCGAGGCGCCCGTCGCCGGTGATCTCGGCGATCAACATGCCGCATTATTTGGGCAGACTTGTTTCCGCGCGGGTGAAGCAAAGAACACCTACGGCACGGGCTGTTTTATGTTGATGAACACAGGCGAGACTCCTGTTCCGTCAAAGGCTGGTTTGCTAACAACGCTGGGATATAAGATTGGGAATCAAAAAGCAGTTTACGCCCTCGAAGGTTCGATTGCCATCACCGGCGCGCTGGTTCAATGGCTGAGGGATAATTTGGGATTGATCCAATCCTCGGCGGAGGTGGAGTCGCTGGCGGAATCAGCTGAAGATAACGGCGGCATTTACTTTGTCCCCGCCTTCAGTGGATTGTATGCGCCTTATTGGCGAAGCGATGCGCGTGGCGCAATCGTGGGGTTGACTCGTTACATCAACAAGGGACATATCGCCCGTGCCGCGCTCGAAGCGACCGCATATCAAACGCGCGAAGTGCTGGATGCCATGGAAACAGATTCGGGCGTGAAGTTGACCGAGCTCAAAGTGGATGGTGGTATGGTCTTCAATGAATTGCTCATGCAATTTCAATCTGATATTTTGAACGTTCCTGTCGTCCGCCCGAAGGTGGCTGAGACAACCGCGCTCGGCGCGGCATACGCGGCTGGTCTTGCCATTGGATTCTGGAAGGACTACGACGAACTGCGCTCCAATTGGGGCAAGGATAAAGAATGGCGACCTGTAATGGACAGGAATTTACGAAAGAAGTTATACTCGGGCTGGAAGAAGGCTGTCACGCGTACGTTTGATTGGGTTGAATAGCATAAAGACCTGACAGGTTTTCGCGAGAGCCTTGACGGGCTAGTTGTGTCTCTTCCTCAAGAGACTTTCACAAGAGATTGTTTTTTTGAAACCTGTCAGGTCTCGTGATTGATAAGAATGAATCGCAACGAAGTCCTTTCCTCTCTCAAACAAAACCCCAACGTCTCTGTGCTTATTATTGGCGGGGGCATCAATGGCATTGGCGCGTTCCGCGAGCTGGCGATGAACGACGTGGATGTGCTTCTTGTGGAGCGCGGGGATTTTTGCGCGGGCGCGTCATCAGCATCGTCTCACATGGCGCATGGCGGGATCCGTTATCTTGAGAACGGGGAATTTCGTCTCGTGCGCGAAGCGGTGCGGGAACGAAATCGTTTATTGCAGAACGCGCCGCATATCGTCAAACCATTGCCGACTACCATCCCCATATTCAAACGATTCTCTGGTCTGCTCAATGCGCCTTTCAAGTTTTTGGGCATGTTGGATAAACCCTCGGAGCGCGGCTCTCTTGTCATCAAGATTGGATTGATGTTGTACGACGCATACTCGCGCGCCCAGCGCGGAGAGGGCACTCAACGCGCCGTGCCGAAACATCAATTCCTCTCACGCAGTAAATCGCTCGCAAAGTGGAGTCAACTGAATCCAGAAATCATCAATACCGCCATATATTATGATGGCGCGATCTTACGCCCCGAACGTCTTGCCGTTGAATTGATCCTCGATGCCGAGGCACATAACCTCAATGCCCACGCGCTCAATTACGTGGATATGACCGGCGGGAGCGAAGATACGATCATCCTTCGCGATGTGCTCACCGGCGAACCTTACGATGTGCGCCCGAAACTGGTGATCAATGCGGCAGGTTCGTGGATTGACTTTGCCAATCGCAAACTTGGCTTGTCCACCCATTTTATCGGCGGCACGAAAGGTTCGCATATCGTTCTAAAGCACAATGAATTGCGGGAAGCAATTGGCGATCACGAATTTTATTTCGAGAATGATGACGGCCGCCTTGTGCTGATCTATCCGCTATTTGACCGCGTGCTTGTCGGAACCTCGGATATACCCATTGAAAATCCTGATGAAGCGCGTTGCACGGACGAGGAAGTGGATTATTTTCTGGATATGGTTAAGCGCGTCTTTCCGCGCCTCAGCCTGTCTCGGGAAAATATTGTTTTTCGATACTCGGGCGTTCGTCCTCTGCCTCATTCCCCAGCCAAGACGACCTCCCAGATCTCGCGCGACCACAGCATTGAGGTTGTTGGTGGCGCCTGGACGAATCTCGCCTATCCCATTTATTCCCTCGTCGGCGGCAAGTGGACATCCTTCCGCGCGCTTGCCGAGCAGGTGACTGACAAAGCGCTCGCGCATCTCGGATTGCCGCGCAAGAAAGATACGCGCGAGCTTCCGATCGGTGGCGGGCGCGGCTATCCGAGCGATCCTACGGAACTCCAACGCCAGATCGAGAGCCTTTCCGCGTGGACAGGCGTTACCAGGGAAAAATTGAAGGTGTTGTTCGAACGATATGGCAGCCGCGCCGAATCCATTGCCATCTATCTCAACGGAGGCACCGACTTTATTCTCAAATCACTGTCCGATACTTCGCGCCGCGAGATCATCTTCCTTGTGCTGCATGAAAAGATCATTCATCTTGACGATTTTCTGCTGAGGCGTTCCATGCTGGCAATGTTGGGCAGTGGCACGCGCGAAATGATCGATGAACTCGCGGGCATATTCAGCAACGCGCTTGGCTGGGACGCGGAGCAGAGAGCGGCTGAGGTGGCGCGCACGCTGTCCATATTGGAGGACAGGCACGGGGTCAGGCTGTGAGGCGGGTGGTAGAATTACGTCCCGTATGAATGTATCCGTTGTCATTCCAGTCTATCGCAGTGAAAAAACTCTGGACGCTTTGATCGAACGATTGGGTAAAGCCCTGCCCTCGTTCGCTGATTCGTATGAAGTCGTGCTTGTCAATGATGGCAGTCCCGATGATAGTTGGGGCGCAATCGAACGGCTAGCGCGGGCGCATGACTGGGTGCGCGGCATTGACTTGATGCGAAACTACGGACAGCACAACGCGACGTTATGCGGCATTCGCGCCGCGCGCTACGAAGTAATCTGCACGATGGACGACGATCTGCAAAACCCGCCTGAAGAGATGCCAAAACTGCTGGCGAAATTAAACGAAGGCTACGATGTGGTTTATGGCGTGGCGCGCAAACGTCAGCAGGCGTGGTGGAAGAATTTGTTCTCGGTTCTGGTGAAGCGCGCCATTGGGTATGTGATGGGCTTGCGGACCGTGCGCGATATCGGCGCGTTCAAAGTTTTTCGCTCGAGCCTTCTTAAAGCCTTTGAAGATTTCAATGGACCTGACGTGCTGGTGGATGTCCTCCTTTCATGGGGCACAAACCGTTTCGCTGCTGTTACAGTGGAGGAGTCGCCGCGCGCGGTGGGACGCTCAAACTACAATATCATCAAGTTGATCAAGGTTTCCCTGCTGGTGTTGACCAGTTACACCACCATTCCATTGAGGCTGGCAAGTGTGCTTGGATTTTTCTTCACCGTTTTTGGCTTCTTTATTTTGCTTTATGTGGTGATCACATATATCACGGCCGGTTCTGTGCAGGGCTTTTCATTCCAGGCTTCGATCATCGCGCTCTTCAGCGGCGTGCAGTTGTTTTCGCTAGGCATTATCGGCGAATATCTGGGGCGCGTCTTCGAGCGCACGGGCGGGCGCAAAACGTATATCGTCGGCCGCACAACGGACGAAGGCAAATGAAGGTTGGCGTCATCCAATCGAACTTCCTACCCTGGCGCGGCTATTTTGATTTTATTCGCGATGTTGATCTCTTCATCGTCCACGACGACTTGCAATACACGAAGGGCGACTGGCGCAACCGCAACCGCATCAAGACGCCGCGCGGCGCTGAGTGGATCACCGTGCCGGTGAGTTATCGTCGTACCAATCAGTTGATCGAAGAAACGCCTGTGGATTATTCCACACCCTGGGCGCAGAAAATGTTGAATCGGATTCGCGAGGCATACCGACGCGCACCGCACTTTGAACCTTATTTTTCTGAATTGCATGACCTGTTGACCCAGCCCGCCACCTCCATCTCGGACTTGAACCTGCGCCTCATCAATTGGGTTTGTCTCCACCTTGAAATTGACACGCCGATTAAGATGTCGCATGAATATCATCCACAGGGCGCGAAGACCGAGAGGCTGATCTGCATCCTGCAACAAGTAAAGGCGACTGCCTATCTTTCGGGTCCCGCCGCGCAAGCCTATTTGGTCCCTCAGATGTTCGAGCGGGCAGGCATCCAATTGGAATATAAGCAATACGATTATCCCGAATATGAACAGTTATACCCTCCCTTCGAATCAGCGGTCAGCGTAATTGACCTGCTCTTTATGAAGGGCAAAGATTCAATATCTTATTTGGAAAACAAGGAAAAGCAGGCATGACCATAGACGGAACCCAGAAGAAACTCAACGAGTACTTTACTGAAAGACTTGAGACCTTCGGCGCAACCGCCAAAGGAGTGGATTATAACGGCGAAGAAGCACGGCAGATCCGTTTTGCGGAGTTGGTAAAGATCATCAATCCCGCCCAATCTTTTTCAGTCATTGACTATGGTTGTGGCTACGGGGCGATGTTTGAATACCTTCACGCAAGGGAATGGCAATTCGATTATTACGGCGTGGACCTTATCGAGAAGATGGTCATTGCCGGGCGTGAAAAATACAAGGACTTTTCCAACGCGCATTTCACTGCCGACGAAAAGGAATTGCCTGTCGCTGATTATCTCTTTGCGGCAGGTATCTTCAACATCAAACTTGAGTCGCCTTACGATGAGTGGCAAAAATTCGTCTGC
>CAZIYY010000095.1:8943-12085 GCA_964543585.1 uncultured Anaerolinea sp.
CGAGACCTTGCCGCGCATGAACGCATTATGCTCAAAAGGCTTTTCGTTTAACATGCTCACCAAATACTCCGATGCAGACCGCATGGCGGGACGACCGGATCTCTTTTACGGCAATCCGCTGTTCTTCTTTGATTTCTGCAAACGCAACTTCTCGCGCAACGTGGCGCTCTTGCACGATTACGGGTTGTACGATTTCACGATCCTGGTACGAAAGGATATTTAACCCTGGAGTGCGGGAGCTTGCTCCCGCATTTTTGTAATATGCAGATCATCCAAGCCTCGCGCGCTTCTGCCATTCTTTATAACTTATTGGTCTCGCAGAAACAGCGGTTGCCCTGGCTCTTGCCCGCGAATATTTGCCCGATTGTTCCGATTACATTCTTCAAGGCGCGCGTCCCGTTTGAGTTTGTAGACATCTCAACCAGAACTCTGCACATGGATCTGGAGCAAGCGGAGGCTCTGATAAGAAAGCGCAAATACGGGGGATTATTATACGCGCACACGTACGGGGAATCATCCACCCCCCGCGATTTTTTTGCAAATGCCAAATCGCTTGATCCTGGGTTGTTGATTCTCGATGATCGCTGTCTCTGCATCCCAGACCTTGAGCCTGACAACAATTCATCCGCTGACGTTATCTTATATAGCACGGGTTATGCCAAGATTGTCGAATTGAATTTCGGTGGGTATGCTTTTATGAAAGAAAGTATTTCGTATCAGCCCGCGCGTTTGCCTTTCACTTCGCAGGATCATGAGCAACTGGAGAAATCCTATAAAGAGTCCATCTCAAAGCGCGCCCGATTTATCTATCACGATTCCAACTGGCTGGAAACCGATTCTGATTTGCGCGTACTGCGCGCATGGTATGATTATCGCCAGCAAATAAAAGCTGGTCTGAAAGAATCGATGGAGCGCTGCCGTGCGCTCAACGCCATTTACGCCGCGAACCTGCCAGGTGAAGTTCAACTGCCCAACGAATATCAGACGTGGCGGTTTAACATCCGCGTGAAAAACAAAAAGCGCGTTCTGGATGCGATCTTCAAGGCCGGGTTGTTTGCCAGTTCGCATTACGCCTCGCTGGCTGGCATTATGGCAGAGGGTAGCGCGCTACGGGCTGAGATGCTGGCAAATGAAGTTATCAATTTGTTCAACGACCATCACTTTACCGCGCCGCAGGCTGAACAGGTCTGCGCAGTCATCATGGAGAATCTCAAGTGAGCGAACTTAGAGTTGATTTCAATCATCCCATCACGGTTGGCAATGAGTTTGAATACATGCGGCAAGCCATTGAGAACGCGCATATTTCCGGCGACGGGCCCTTCACGAAGAAATGCCATGCCCTGCTGGAACAGGAACTTGGCGTGCTGAAGGTTCTGCTCACCACCTCCTGCACGCACGCGCTGGAGATGTCTGCCATTTTGCTGGATATCCAACCGGGCGACGAAGTCATTATCCCCGACTTTACTTTTGTCTCGACTGTTAACGCATTCGTCTTACGCGGCGCCACGCCTCGCTTCATTGACGTTCGGCCGGATACGCTTAATTTGGACGAATCCAAACTCGAAGCCGCGATCACGCCGAGAACGAAAGCCGTAATTCCTGTGCATTACGCGGGCGTCGGTTGTGAAATGGACTCCATCATGGGGATTGCAAACCGCCATAACATCGCCGTCGTCGAAGATAACGCGCATGGATTGTTTGGCAAATACAAGGGCAAGTTGCTCGGCACGTTTGGTTCGACGGCATCCCAGTCATTTCATGAAACCAAGAACTTCACCAGCGGTGAAGGGGGAGCGCTTCTTATCAACGACCAAAAATTAGTCGAGCGCGCTGAGATCATCCGCGAAAAAGGCACGAACCGTTCGCGTTTCTTCCGCGGGCAGGTGGATAAGTACACCTGGGTGGACATTGGTTCTTCGTACTTGCCTTCCGATCTTCTGGCGGCGTTTTTGTTCGCGCAGCTCGAGCAGCGCGATAAAATTCAACTGCATCGCAAGCAGGTTTGGGAGATATATGACGCAGGTCTCAAGGACTGGGCATCCGCGCACGATGTTCAATTGCCGCACATCCCTGAATATTGCGAGCAGGCTTATCACATGTTCTATATGCTTTTGCCCACGCTCGAGCTCCGTCAAAAATTGATCTCATATCTCCGCGAGCGCGGCATTTACAGTGTCTTCCACTACCTGCCATTGCATCTTTCTGGTATGGGAGAACATTTCGGCGGCAGGCAAGGCGATTGCCCGGTGACCGAGCGCGTCAGCGACCAGTTGATCCGCCTGCCGTTCCACAACGCACTGACAAGCAGTGAACAGGAAATTGTGATTGACGCGATTCGGGAGTTTTCGTTTCGATGAAAGCGATGAGTATCACGTCCCGCCGCGAAAATTGGCTTTCCGTTCTTCTCGTCATCAGCGCGGCTTTGCTTACTTATGCTCCGTTGATCCCGCAGTTGGGCTTTTACCGCGATGACTGGTATTTGATCTGGACCGCGCAAACGCAGGGCGCGAACGGGCTGTTAAGCCTTTTTGAAGGAGATCGTCCCTTTGTGGGCTGGCTGTACGCCTTTGATTATCGGTTGTTGGGCGTCACGGCATTGAACTGGCATCTTTACGCGCTGTTCATCAAGATCATCGGTGCGCTGGCTTTTTTATACTTGATGAGAAGCCTGTGGCCCAATAAAAAGATCGAAACCACTTTCATCACGCTTCTATTTGTAGTCTATCCCGGCTTTTACCAGCAGCCCAATGCCACTACATTCAAGCAGTTACTGCTGGCTTACGGAAGCGCGATGCTTTCGCTTGCGCTGACAATCCAGGCGCTCAAAGCGAAATCGCTCGTCGGAAAAATCAGTTTCGTTGTTCCTGCGGTATTGCTCGCCGCGTTTTATATCTTCATCTACGAGGCGTTGATCGGCATCGAAGCGGCGCGTTTGTTGATCATCTGGTATTTCTTGAAACGACAGGATAATAAAGATTGGAAGGCGACGCTTCGTAAAACAGTGGTGGAGTCATTGCCGTATCTCTTGTTTGGGGCAGGTTTTGTATATTGGCGCATCTTCTTATTTGAAAGCACGCGGCGCTCCACCAATGTGGATGTTGTGTTTGGCGGTTATGGTTCCCTGCCATTGCACAACCTGGCG
>CAZIYY010000095.1:12095-19017 GCA_964543585.1 uncultured Anaerolinea sp.
GGCGCGTTTGATCATCGAAACCGCGAAGGATGTGGTGGAGACTGCAATCCTGGCATGGGGGGTTCCATATTATCAGTTCACCGCGTCACAGGAAGATTATCGCACGACCGCGCAGGGGGTGACGCTTGCACTTTTGGTGGCAGTGGCCTCGGGGGTGTACTATTTCCTTGCGCGGGATCAGGCTGGGGCTGAGTCGGATGCGGGTTCACATCTGCAGGTTGAGAGGGATTGGATCCTGCTGGGCGCGCTCATTATAGTTGTGACTACGATTCCCATCATCGTGGCAGGCCGGAATGTGATCTTTGGCCTTCAATGGGATCGTTACACCTATCAGTCGGTTTTGGGCGCGGCGTTGTTCATGGGCGGGATTATTTTTTACGCCGTGAGGGGCAGACTGCGTTGGATTCTTTTAGCCGTCCTGTTGATGACCGGCGCGTTGACCCAATTTTTTAGCGCAGATTATTATCGCACGTTTTGGACGATTGAACGCGAAGCGATGTGGCAGCTTTCCTGGCGCGCGCCACAAATCGAAGATGGCGCCACGCTCGTGATCGCTTTGCCGAGTGGGTACAGGCTTGCGGAGGAATATGAAGTTTGGGGTCCCGTCAACCTTGTTTATCATCCGAATGATTCACTTAGACTGGCGGGGCAAATCATGTTCAGCCAATTATGGGTGGATATGGCGCGCGGCACGCAGGAGGAACGTGTGGTGCGCGGCACTATAACGGTGCCGCGCGATTACGGCAAAGTGATCGTCCTATCCCAGCCTACGCCGCGCTCGTGCCTTCATGCTCTTGATGGGAGGCGGTCAGAACAGACGGTATCGGAGCCGTTGGATGTGCAACATATCGCGCAATATTCCGATGTGGAACTGATCATCCCATCGGGCGTGCAGGCGGTTCCTCCCAGCGCCATCTTCGGGCATGAGCCGCCTCACAACTGGTGTTATTTCTATCAAAAGATTGATCTGGCGCGACAGCGAATGGATTGGCAGGGCGCGGCGGACATGGCAGACGAGGCAGTATCGCTTGGGCTGGAGCCGGCCGATATCCTGGAGTGGCTGCCTGCTTTGGAGGCTTATACCCACGTGAACGATTCCGATCAGGCCAAACAAATCGCTCGCTTGATTCGGGCTGATAAGGATACTTATGTGAGCATGTGCGCGCAGTTGAAGCCTCTCCAGGGACAGCCCGCTGATTATGATCGTGACCTGTTGTTCGACGCGCTCTGTAAGAGGGAATGATCTTCAGAAAAATTCGCGGAGATTAGCGTGAATTAGTGGATAAAAAATTCGAGCGTAATTAACTTGCTCGAAACACGCTGCCGAGGACGGCGGCCTGAGCCCGGAGGGATTAAGTCAGCATGGTAGAATCCTTTCGATGTCTCCCAACCGCAAACTGACAATTGACCTTGTGATACCCGTTTATAACGAAGCGGACGTGATCGAACAGACCTATAGGCAGATTCGCGACGTGATGGATGGACTTTCCCATGACTTCCATGTCCTGTTTGTGGATGACGGCTCACGCGACGGGACGGCTGATTCGCTTCGGGCAATCTCAGGCGGAGACCCGCGCGTGATCGTTCTCTCCTTCAGCCGCAACTTCGGACATCAGGCCGCGCTCACAGCAGGACTGGACCATTCAACAGGTGAAATCGTCATCACAATGGACGGCGATGGTCAGCACCCCCCCGAAATGATCCCGCAGATGATTGACCTGTGCCAGCAGGGATATGATATTGTTCAGGCTCAAAGAATGGAGCAGGGTCGGCGGATTTCCTTCAAGCAAGCGACATCTTCAGCCTTTTATCAATTGATCAATGCCGTCAGCGGAACCCATATCGAACCCGGCGCGGCGGATTTTCGCGCCCTCAGCAGGCAGGCTGTGGACGCCTTGAAGTCCATGCCCGAGTATCATCGTTTCCTGCGCGGCATGATCTCATGGATGGGATATCGCAGTGTCATCCTTCCCTATCACGAGACGCATCGCGTGGCGGGCAGGTCGAAGTATTCATTCGGCAAAATGTTCCGCCTTGCAATGGACGCGCTCTTTTCTTTTTCCCTTGTGCCGCTTTATATCGGCATGACACTCGGAGGGATTTTGCTGTGCCTTGCCGCGGGGCAGATCATCTACGTGCTTTCGTTCTGGCTGACAGGTCGTTCGTCGGAACTAGTCGCGGGATGGAGTTCGCTCATGTCAGTGACGCTGGTGATCGGCGGCATGGTGATGATCCTGCTTGGTTTTATCGGCGTGTACGTCGGTTATATTTTCCAGGAAGTCAAGAAGAGACCCGTATATTTATTGAAGAAGGAGGAAAAGTGAGTTCGCCTGCTAAACCCATTTATCAGTTTGTTTTTTTGCGTCATGGCGAATCTGTGGGCAACGCTGAATCGCGCTGGCAGGGACAGTCCGATTATCCGCTGACCGAGAAAGGCCGCGCGCAGGCAAACGCATTGGCGGAACGATGGAAGTCGGAAGGCATGAAGTTCGACCTGGTGATCGCAAGTCCGCTGGTGCGCGCAAAGGAAACGGCTGAGATCATAGCGTCGGCGTTGAGCTCCAAAGCAGAGTTTGATCCCGTCTGGATGGAGCGCGATATCGGCGAGATGGAAGGAATGACCGCTGAAGAGGCGCGGCAAGTTCCCAAGCCGCCATACATCACTCCTTACGATTCCATTGGCGGGGACGGCGAGGGCGATTGGGAATTGTTTTTGCGCGCCGGTCAGGCGTTGCATGATCTCCTGAGAAGACGCGCGGGGAGTTATCTGATCGTTTCTCATGGCGGCTTGCTCAATCAATTGATGCATGCTATTGTCGGCGTCGCGCCGCACGTCGACCCCTCGGGCGTTCGTTTCCGTTTTGAAAATACATCCTTTGCGCGCGTAATTTATTTCCCGCATCAACACCGCTGGGCGATTGACACAGTGAACGATCACGCACATTTGAAATCCCTGACATAAGAGTGAACAGTGGCGTTATCTGATTCATCGAACCTTATCAACGGAAAGTTGAAAATATTGACTTTCGGCGCGGGCGCGATTGGGACGTATATCGGCGGGAGTCTAGCGCTGGCGGGGCATCAGGTTGTGTTTGTGGACAAGCCTGCCAAAGTGGAGGAGTTGCGCGCTCGCGGCTTGAGACTAGATTTGACTCTCGACAAAAGACGGAACACGAAAGACGCTACAACAATCAATCCTTCCTCATTTGTGATCGTCGCTTCTTTGGAAGAAGCGCTTCGTTACGGACCCTTTGACCTGGCTTTGTTTGCCCTGAAATCTTTCGACACCCAAGCCGCGCTGGATGGCTTGAAGCCTTTCGCAGATAAAATGCCGCCGATCCTGTGTTTATCAAACGGCGTCTCAAATGAGCCATCAATTGCGGAAGCATTGGGAAGTGACAAAGTTATTTATGGAACAGTCACCACTGCCATCGGCAAACGCGGCGCGGGAGATATTGTTCTTGAGCGATTGCGTGGCATCGGCATTGCAAAGGGACACGCGCTTTCCGAGAAACTGGTTGCGACTTTCAACTGGGCTTATCTCAATGCGAAGTTGTTCAATGACGCCGCGAGTATGAAATGGTCGAAGATGCTGACCAATTTGATAGCAAATCCCACGTCAGCGATCTTGGATATGACGGCGGCGGAAGTCTTCGCCAATAAAGACTTATATAAACTCGAAATTGACATGTTGAAGGAATGCGTCGCAGTGATGAAAGCGCAGGGCATTGAAGTTGTTGATCTGCCTGGCACGCCTGTCCGCGCATTGGCATTTGCTACAGCCTTACCGTTGTGGTTATCCAAACCTTTTCTCAGTCGCGCGGCGGGCGCGGGGCGCGGCAACAAGATGCCGTCCTTTCACATTGACCTGCATTCGGGCCGCGGCAAAAGTGAAGTGGAATATCTTCATGGCGCGGTCGTGCGCGCAGGCGTAAAATTCAATGTGCCGACTCCCGTAAATAAAGTGTTGACCGAAACCTTGTTGGCGCTTACAAAAAAAGAGATTCCACTGGAAGAATTTGCTCACAAGCCAGAGAAATTGTTGGCGAAAATATCTTGAGCATGTCGATGGTCGAGTAGGTCGAGTGCTTTTCGAGACCGTATCGAGACCATCATTTTCAAGTTTATATTTACTTGCTACTGATGGTCTCGATACACCCCGCGACGAACGCTCGGGGCTACTCGACCATCGGGACATAAAAGATTATGGAAAAAATCAATCTCGTCTCCCCTCGCTCAACCGTTGAAATCCATCTTCCTGATGGACGCGTGCTGTCTGGCGCGCGCGGCGCAACGGTGGGGGAGTTCCTTGCGGCGATAGAGCATGACTCTCAACTCGTCGGGGCGATTGTCAACAACACTCTGCGCGAACTGACCTTTGCCATCGAAATGGACGCGCTTGTTGAACCGATCACGATTACATCTCCTGATGGGGCGCGTATTTATCGGCGTTCGCTCACGTTTTTGCTTGAGATGGCGTTCGCGGATTTATTCCCCGATGGAATTCTATTCGTGGATCACTCCGTCGCGTCGGGCGGGTATTACTGCCAGGTAACGGGACGCAAGCCGTTATCCGAGTCCGAGATCGCGGCGCTCAAAATCCACATGCAGAAGTTGATCGAGTCTGATCTGCCTTTTGAGCGCAAGGAAGTCCCATTGCAGGAAGCCACCGAATATTTTCATTCACGCGGCTATGAAGATAAAGTCCGTTTGTTGAAGTATCGCAAGAAGGATTATCTCACGCTGTATCGTCTTGGCGAACGCATGGATTATCTTCACGGTTACATGATCCCCTCAACGGGTTATCTGGGTCAGTTCGATCTGGTATCCGCCGAAGGCGGTTTTACATTGCAGTATCCGCGCAGGCACACACCCAATGAACTTTTGCCGATGCCTGATTATCCAAAACTTCTGGCAGCGTTTCTTCAATATGGCGATTGGCTCGCAAAATTGGGAATCGAAAATACGGGCGCGTTGAATGATGCGATTCAAAGCGGGCATGGCGATCAGGTTGTGCTAGTCTCTGAAGCGTTCCATGAACAGCGGCTTTCACGGGTGGCGCAGAAGGTTGCTGAACAAATCGATCACGCGCGCTTGATCCTTGTTGCGGGACCCTCCTCCGCGGGCAAGACGACATTCTCGCGCCGCCTCACGGTGCAATTACTGGCGCTTGGCATCTCGCCGTTCCCGCTGGAACTCGATAATTATTTTCTCGACCGCGAAAGAACGCCCCTCGATAAAGATGGCAAGCCCGATTTTGAATCCATTGAAGCGCTCGATCTTCCGTTGCTCGCTGAACATTTGCAGAAATTGATTCGGGGAGAAGAAGTTCAATTGCCGCGTTACAACTTCAAGACTGGGATGAGCGAAGCGGGCGATGTCATCCAACTCAAAAACGGACAACCGATCATCCTCGAAGGGATTCACGGACTCGACCCGCGGCTCATCCCCGATAATTTGCAGAACGAAGTCTTTCGGATCTATATCTCGGCTCTGACTCAGTTGAACCTGGATCGCCACAACCGCGTCTCCACCACTGACACGCGTCTCATCCGCCGCATCGTGCGCGACGCGCGTGAACGCGGCTACACTGCGCAACAAACCATCTCGCGCTGGGAATCGGTGCGGCGCGGCGAGAAGCGGCATATCTTCCCTTATCAGGAAAATGCGGATGTGATGTTCAATTCCGCGCTGGTCTATGAACTTGCCGCGCTCAAGCCCTTTGCCGAACCGCTCCTGAGGCAGGTTCCGCATGGCACGCATGAGTTCATCGAAGCCAGGCGATTGCTCGCCTTCCTCGAATGGTTCCTGCCTCTCGACATCAATCTCGTGCCAGAGACTTCGATCCTGCGCGAGTTCCTTGGGGGTTCGATCTTGAAAGATTTCAGGATTTGGAAGAATAAGTAGTGACTGTTGTGATTTCCCCAAGTTTGGCTGCAAGAAGATAAAGATAGGAGTCACCCGCTCGCGAGCGGTCAGGGAGCGCGGCAACGGACGCGAAGCGGATCGGTTGCATACCGTGTCGGGCGACGTTCAGGCTTTGAGAATGTTGCGTTTTCATTTATAGGTGGTTTCCAATTGTAAGCAGTGCTCTTCTTCGTGTTCAACCAATGATGTCGCAATATCCAACAATGAGATCGGTCCCTTTACTTCGTGGACGCCAAGACGTTTCCAGTCATCAAATGTGATTTGGCGTAACATCTTGACGAGCTCTGTCCGACGCAGTATGTACGTTTTAAGTGATAAATCAAAACCAGCTTGTGCATAGCCAGCCACCTCAGCCCATCGCCGTTCATCATAAGCGGGTAATGACGGGTCGTCACGCGCCAGTATGGCGTAGAGACGATATCCGACAATATCATCTGACGCTCGCAAATGAGCCAGAATTTCCGAGGCCGACCACTCGCCGTTTGACAAGGGCCTGTGCTTTTCCGCTTCAGACAGTCTTGCAACTGCGCGAGCAATTCGCTGTGGCACATTTGATAATCGCTCGAGTAGATTGTCAACTTGATCTTGCAAGTTCATGCATCCCAATTGATCGTATATCTATACAACCAGTCCTGGCCGCTCGCCCCAAACAAGTTGACAAAGACCATCAGCATGATCTCCCGGATTTTGGATTGGAACGGCGTCACGACCTGTTTGTCAACCCCGCGCTGCCTGCCTTCCGCGACGATTTTCTCTGCGCGCGCTTTGCGATTGGTTTCAAACTGCGCAAAGACCTGTTCATAACTGCCGGCTGAATCTCGCAGCAGTTTTGCAAGATACATTGCATCTTCCAGCGCGATCGAAGCGCCCTGCCCGGCGTTGGGGCTGACCGCGTGAGCGGCATCGCCGATCAGTAACACACGCCCTTTCTGCCACTTCGGAAGGGATTGAATATCACTAATGTTAAGTTTCAACGGCGACTGCGTGTTGGCGA
>CAZIYY010000096.1:0-19015 GCA_964543585.1 uncultured Anaerolinea sp.
GATTGGAAATTCCATACCACAGTCTACCAGATTCACTTATTTCATAGTTGAGCCACCAATGTTGCATTACAAAACGACTTGCAATGTGCCAAGCTCAACAAATGAGATGGAACCCGCTGCACTTTCGCGGTGTAATATAGGTAGTGAGGCGTAAATAATTTTATGTCCACAATGGAAGTTCAAAAATCCCCGAACTATTTTCGCATCGCATTGCAGAGCGCTCTCGCGGCGGGACTTTTCCTCGGCTTGCCTGCGGGGTCGTTGCTCTGGCTGATTCTTTTTCGAGAAAGCGCTCAATCCACGGCTATTGACCCGTTTGTGGAAATTCTCCAGGTTAATGGGTTGAACAAAATCATCGTGCTGATGGTTTGCTCGCTAGCGTGGAGTTATCTACTCGGGCGGATTAGCGGATATCTTCCTTGGTGGCGAATTGGATTCGCAACCGCGTTGGGCATTATCACCGGCTGGTTCTCGCCTCTTTCCAACCTCGATGGCTGGTTCGGTGACAAATTGCCTATCCATACACTCTATGCCATCGCCATGTGCGGAATCGTTTTCAGCGTCACTGTCTGCGTGGGGCTGGCATATGGACTCATCCTCCGAAACGCAAAAGCCGCGCTGACGTTAGCCCTCACCACCAGCCTTTTCTCTGTTTTGGCCCTTCTATTGACCATCGCCTTGTTCGATCAATTCGGCATCCGCGTGGGGGGCACAGTGCATCTCGCCATGTCCAAAGTGACAGGAGTGAGTCTGATGATGTCTGCGATCTCAGGCGGTACAGCCTTGGGGGTTGGGTTTAGTCGGTTTGTTGAAGATGAAAAGTCAATCCCCTGATTTATCATAAATAAAAACTCCTGCCGATCTTTCGATCAGGCGGGAAATTTGCTTTTCTATAAGTAGATTGGGCAAGATGTCAAGCGGTTTGGAGTGACCAATTGCTTGTCTTGGGGTACGCCCGAGAATATGAAGCGGATATCAACCTCATATTTTGAGGCGTGCTGGATAGAAGTAAGAACCAAAGTTTAAGCAATACTAGAAACGATTTTGTTTCTGTTTCGGACTGATGTTATGAACAATTCGCCCAATTTGCGTCAGCTCTTTGATACACGCTTTCTAACCAATCATATAACTTGACCAGTTCTGTTTCTTGCGATGACCATCGTTCAAGCGTAGTTGATTTTAAATCGCACCAGAATATTTTAGCACGCTCAGGATCATCTTCTGCCATATCAAAGATAGTATCCCCAACCATATGCCAATCGCCCAGTTCTTGATCGAACTTAAACCCGCTCGTAATATTTCTTTCCAATGTGTCCCAAATGATAAATTGCCGGAGCTCGAGTCTCATTTGGGGGTTATCAATGAGCCTTATATAATAGATTGATAATCTACGGCTGTCTTGATTTCCTTCGTAATAGTAAATACTACTGAATCGTTGTATTATATCTACATCACGTGTTTCGGTTGCGAGTCTGTTGTTGAGCTGGGCTATTTGCAAATTCCCGAGAATACCAAGAACAACAATTACAAGTGGGATCACAACCTTGGTAAAGATGTCACTTGTGTCTCTCGCCTTGCTTTCTCTATCCATATTTTTACTCTTATGTGTATGAATCTGCTTCAGGATCAATATTCAAAACTTAATCTTTGGCAACTACATAAAAATCTTGAGGAGGATTGAAAATCTTTATACCAATTAATCTAAATATCCCGCGTATGACCGCTAAACCCTCCATTAGAGGCAAAATCTGGAATAGGAAGAGGAAATAGGTTGCAAGCAACATAAAAATTTTCCTCCAGATCGGAGCGACCCAATACGATACATTTCTGTATGCTCCTAGCATATAGATAGAGCCAACTAATCCGGTTAAAATTGAGGTGGATAAAACAGCCCAAAAAGGGAAATAACTTTCCCCTGTGATCACGCCTGCAATAATATTAATAAAAGTTACGAAAGTGCCTATCCAGGTAACGGACCAAGATATTACAGTAATTCCTAACGCCATTCTAGTGGAAAATTTTAATTTGTTATCGGTTACCACCAATGCGAGACCACAGTACCATCTGGCTCTCTGATTCATAAAATCTCTAAACGTGAATGGTGATTGTTCCTTAATAAATCCATCTACCCAATCAAAACGTATATTTTTCTCCATGGCTTTAAGGGCAAAGTAGGCATCTTCTGTTAATTGGCTACTACCTCCTGAGTCCCAGTGTAAATCTTGTTCGAAAATAGCAGGAACAAGCAAAAAACTTCCATGTATACCGCCAAATGGTTTGTTCACCACTTTGTGCTGAAACCTAAATCTTCCCAAGTCGTCTCCAGTTCTGAGCGCGTCGGCGGCGGTAATTAAAAGGTTCTTGCCATATTTATAGGAGTTGTAAAGTATTTCCCCTTGCCCAATTGCTCCCTCACTATTATGAAGGCTATGTTTTTTAATAAAGTTTCCAATACCCATAACCGCCTGTTGGGTGAGTACACTTTCTTCATCAAGATGCAATACCCAAACATTGTTAATATTCCATTCTTTTTGTACCATCAGTCTGCTTGTTCGCTTCTCCAAAAGATATTGTAACGCTCTTGCTTTGTACTTAACTTTAGTCTTGGTTTGGTAACCATCAGGAACCACATAGTAATAAACTGGCCCATTGGTTGCCACGATACGTTTTTCCTCAGCAATCTGATCATCACTTACCACTTCAATTATATAACTCACGTTGTTCAGATCCAAAACCCATTGTGCCTCTTTCACCGCACGATAAAGGGCTTCTTGATTTACACCTTTGGTAACATACGAGATTATAAGGAGGGTATCCAACGCATCCCACGTTCTATGTGTATTGGTATTATTAATATCTTGTGGGGGACCTTGCCATAATCCTCCTATATTCATTAATACCCAGTAAACAGGTGCGAACCATATAAATTTAATATAATATAAAAAATCATTATTTACACTTTGATTTGATGGGCGACACCAAAAATCGTTGTATATATAATCATTTGGCAGGTGACACCAGAGAGATAAATTTATCACTACGTGAAGTATTATCGGAATAACTGCAAACAGCCAATAGAAGAGCTTTCCCATCCTTGAGGTGCTGAATGATGAATTTTGTACGTCAAATGCAACTATGCTTTTATCTTGTAATCTTGCTAAAAAATTTAAAACAGCATCTCTGTTGGGTTTGTAACCGCTTAAACGCTCTGCTTTATCAGCCATCAGAGTAACCAATGCATCGTCTTGTTCTTTAACTAATATTGACCATGTTGCTGATAAATTTGTGAGTACTTGGTGCTCCTTGGATTCGAATTTGTAATCATTGAGAGCGGTTTCAATGGCTTTACCTGAGCAAACTGTCTCATAAGCCAAATACCGATCGAGATGCTGAACAAGTTCACCAACAGAATTTTCAAGCAAATTTAATTTATGAAACAGTTTCCTGTTGGAAAGATCCTGTCCACCTGATAAATAGAAATGCCATTCTGTACCATTTGTAAGTATTGTTACTGGCACACCAGTATGATGCACATCTGCAAGGATATGATTTTCTTGTTCTTCTTCTAGACTTCCCACAGTAATTTTAATGAGTATAATCGGTTTAGTTGGGGGATTGCATAGTGCATAATCAAAGCTATTGCCAGAAATTGTGTATTTTGGAAAAACTATCTGTATATCATACATTGGCCAGGAAAGGGCTTGCAACAGTCGCAACACAATGCCTTGAGAAACGGTTGCCTCATTAGAGAATTGACCTGTTTTGATGCCTTGCTGAATGTCCGCTATGTGTTTCTGCAACGTTGTCATCAGAATACCCTGTAATTATTACAAGAAAATATCCAGCTAACTGGTGACTGATATGTTAGATGTATCATGATTTCTTAGATTGCATTATTCTTATTCCTTACTCATCTTCAACAGAAACATATAAACTCCTCGCTATCTTATTTTAATCATATTCTATTCTTCCCACTTTCCCCATACAACTTGCGATGCACCACACTCAACGCGCGGACCTGATCGTAATCCGACCATTATGCTTATGAAGCGCCTGCGTTTCCACCAGCCAGCAAGCCTGCAACCGAAATGTCTTCATCTATTTCCTCCCAATGCAAACTTGCGCCGCCACCGCCAATTTCATAATGTTCCCTTTGTTCTGTTGATGCCTCATGCAATAATGGAAACCAGATGGTGGGAACGCTAATGATACGCCCATCCGTCAAATGAACTTCCATCATTTCATCTTTGAATTTCACGGTCTTTGCCAATGCCGATGTGGGACGAAATGCTTTTCGGAATTTTGGTTTTTGTTTTTTATCAACTAGGGCGCTCATTCCATGCCTCCAGTAATTCGGCTTTATGGCCCTGAATGATTCTTTCAATCTCGTTCAATTCATGGGCTCTGAAGCCATAATTCGATGCCAGTCTTATAGGGTCAAGCCAGAATTTGGCTTGGTCGCTTTCGGCTTTCACATGGATGTGTGGCGGTTCATTGTTTTCGTTGCTGAAAAAGAAAAAGCGATAGCGACCGACTCGTAAGATTGTTGGCATAAAGACTTTTTCACTTTATAAAAATAGTATAGCACGATTTGACTTTACGAATTTGTTGCATCTCCATAAAGTTTCCTATGCACCACACTCAACGCGCGGACTTGCTCTGCGGCGTGATACGATGACCTCACCAGCGGATTCGATTCCACCCATTTGAAGCCGATCTCTTTGCCGTAGTCGCGCAGTTCAGCGAATTCTTCCATGGTGTAATATCTTGAAATGGGCATGTGCTTCTTGCTTGGCTGTAGATATTGGCCGATGGTCAGAATGTCCACGCCCCAACTGCGTTGGTCGCGCATCACGGCTTTGACCTCGTCCATCTCTTCGCCGAGTCCGACCATGATGCCTGATTTGGTCAACACATCGGGGTCGAGTTTCTTGGCATTTGAAAGAGTTGCCGATGCCCAATCATAACTATCCTGCGGCTGGACTTGCTTGAACAAGCGCGGCACAGTCTCAACGTTGTGATTCAAAATCTCGGGGCGCGCGTCCATGACGATCTTCAAGGCCTCGAGCGAGCCTTTGAAATCGGGGATCAACACTTCGATGGAACAACCGGGCAATACTTCGCGAATTCTTCGAATGACCATCGCAAAAATTGGCGAGCCGCCATCGCGTCTTTCATCGCGGTTCACGGATGTGATGACCGCATGTTTCAAGTCCATGGACTTCACGGCTTGCGCGACTCGTTCGGCTTCGCCCCAATCCATCAATGCAGGCTTGCCGTGCTTGATGTCGCAGAATCCACAGGTGCGCGTGCATACATCGCCGAGCATCAAAAACGTGGCGGTGCCACTTCCCCAACATTCGCCGAGGTTCGGGCACATGGCTTCTTCACAAACCGTGTGCAAGGATTTCGAACGCATCAATGTTTGAATGCGTTCATAGTTTTCACCGGCAGGCGCGCGCACCTTGATCCACTCGGGGCGGCGCAGTGGGCGGATGTCTGTTTGGGGGATGATTCGGTCTCTCGTAGGCGTGGCAGGCATAGGTGTATTAAGAAGCGGCTTTCTATCCAAATGATTTGGATGACATTATTTTTTCTTCACTTTCAATCGCAAACCCTTGACCTCGACGACTTCCACTTTGTCTCCCTTACCGATCTTTTCGGGAGATTCCGCGCTCCATAGTTCGGATTCCAACTGGACCTGGCCCTCGGCTCCGCTCCAAATTTTGGCTGTTCCCGTTTTACCGACGAGCGACTCAACCCCCATACTGATCGGCTCCCGCAACGCCCGTAACGCGAATATAAGAATGCCGAGGAATAATAAACCTAGAAAGACACCAACACCAACAACAAGGGGCACAGACACGCGCTGGAACTGCGGCGTACCGGGCGAGTTGAAGAGCACAAGCGCACCAATGATAAACGACGCGACTCCTGCTGTGGTCAGTGCGCCATGCGTGGGCGCTTTGATATCAAGGATAAAGAGCACGAAAGCGGTGAGCATGAAAATAATGCCGAACCAGTTGACGGGCAATACGCCCAAGCCATAGGTCGCGAGTGTGAGACACACCACACCGATGAAACCCGCCACCCATCCACCCGGGCTTGAGATTTCAATCAGAACGGATTGCACACCAATCGCAATGAGCAGGAAGGCGATATTTGGGTCTGTGAGCAGGAGCAGGAATTGTTCGATGAAACTCATGTCGAGCGGTTCAGTGCGCGCGTTGGATGTGTTGAGTGTACGCGATCCATCGCTCATTTGAACGGTGAAGCCATTGAGCGCTTCCAGCAAGTCATCGACATTATCCGCGACGAAATCAATCAAACCGATTTCAAGGGCTTCTTGATTTGTAACGGCTTTGGCATCCACGATCATGGCTTCCGCCAGTTGTGTGGCTTTTTCAGCGCGGCGCTCGGTTAAAGAACGGGCAATGGATGTGAGCGCCTCCATCTCTTTCGCTTTCATGGTTTCACCGAGATCCTCACCTTGTCCCCCAACCGGACTTGCAAAGCCAATTACAGTTTCTGGAGCCATCGCAGAAGCATGCCCGGCTATTGTGATAAGCGAGCCGGCACTGCCGGCCCATGCGCCGCGCGGCGACACATACACAATGATTGGTACTTTACTGGCCCGCATTTCTTCAATGATTTCTTTCATTACGATAATAATTCCGCCAGGCGTATTGATCTGGATAATCAGCGCCTCTGCATTTTGCCGTTCGGCTGTCTGAATACCGCGATGAATGTAATCCTGCATGGCAGGAATAATCGGCCCCTCTACATTCATCACGATAACCAGCGGTTCATCACTTTGAGCGCGCGCGGGTTGGAATGCCATCAGCAGGGAACCGAGAAATATTAGAAGAAAACCGATCCGTTTCATGGAGTGGATTATAACCCCCAAAAGTTAAGGGCGGAATGAATGTCCTGCCCTTCAAATACTACTACTTCAGTGTTTCCTTCGCCTAAGCCAGTCTGAACCCAGCACCAATACCAGGGAAAATAGTCCCAATGCCAATGCCGCGCTGTACGCGCCGATATACTGCCGTTCCTCAAGAGCGCGATAAATAAACAGGGTGGCAGTTTCGGTCCGCCCTTGCACACCGCCGCCGATGACCAACACCGCGCCAAACTCACCGAGCGCGCGCGCGAAGGTCAGTGTGATTCCGAATATCAGTGACCCATTCCTGCATGACCGGTCTTGCGCCTGGACCAGACTCGCCACCCACGATAACCCAATTAGGCTTGAATTTCGCAATGCGGCTGGCATGGTGCGCCGCTTGTTTTTGGTTGTATAATTTTGTTATCCCAATTTTGGTGGGAAATACATGCCCGAAGAAAAACGCCCCCTCAAAGCTTTCCTCAGTCATATCTGATACGTCAAAGGTTGATTGATATGGTAGATAAAGTTCTTGATGGCTTGATGGACATATTCAACTCTGTGAATTTTCGATTCCTCTCCCATGTAGAAATAACTCGCCTTCTGCAATATCAAGGTTTTTATCAAAATGTAGAATTTCATAAGGCAGCGGCTGATGTATGGGATCATTTGAATCGTCCAACAGCTACTTATCCATTCTGTTGGATTGAAAAGAGTGATGAAACATTATGGGGGTTGGAACGGTGGCTCCCACCGAAGAAACGGCGAAGCGTTAGAAGAAGCAATCATGCAGTCGCTTTGCTGCATATAGGATGGGAGATACAGCATGCTATATCAGTTGCTGAATCCGAGATAGAAGATGGAACATTTCCACTTCGTGGACAAAACGCTGATAGTTTCATTGCGAGCATGGATGAGAAACAACGTGAGAACTCGATTGTCGAATTGCATTGTTATGGGAGTGAAAAACTAATATGCGCCGTTACACACAATGATCGTGGGAGTTGGGCTTTGGAGGGCATGACATTACAGCGTTGGTACAAAGAAAATGGACTTCAGTCAGGCGACAAAATCTGGCTAATCGTTGAAAGCGTCAATCCACTTATCTTGAGAGCATATACCGAGTGGGATAGGGATGCCGATACTTATCGGAGATATGAACAGCGTCGAAATATCGAGGCTTTATCTTCCACGGATTTACCTATCCGAGATATCATTTGGATTCACTTCAAGCGAACCCAGAAAATTGCCCACAGGTCAGAGATATCAAAAGCGGTACTAATAGAACGTCCAGAAATCAGTGAGCGAAGTGTCGACTCTTGTCTCGGAGCGAATCCGCATTTGTTTGCTCGTGTTGGCGGCAAAGGTAATTGGGGATTGAAGGAATGGGGCGTTGAACAAGTGACTATGGTGATACGACCAAAAGACAGTGACATCGAAACAGCCATAAACGAAAATCTCCCAACCGCGACAGTTCCCCTCGACTATATTCTTGAAAATATTGCCGCCGAAGATTTGGTTTATAAGATTCTGCGAGGTTCGAAGGATTCTTTGAGTGTCTCTCAAATAACCGAAAAAATTGCCAGGTATCTTGTTGTTGATAAAAATATATTAGCGCGGACGACTTTTTTCAATTCATCGGACATTCGGTTCGTCCGTCTTCATGACGGGTCTTTTACACTTCGTGATAACCTTGAGGAATTTATTAGCGAATTGGCAACACAAGAACAAGAGTTAGTGGAAGGACTGGGTCAGGCTAATGAGGAAGTCAGTAAATCGAAAGATGAAATAGCATTAATGACGGCTCAACGTGAAACTACATGGTCGAATGAACGCATGGCAATTAGGGTACGTAAATTATTTACTTCTCTCGCCGACCACCCCGTTCCAAAATGGATGGCGGTGGCTAAGTAGTCCCGCATGCTTTTCGCAGGACATATCGAAACCACCCGAAGCAATCTTGTGTAAAGCGGCAGGGATTGTCTCGCAACGAGCACTTGCAATGACGTTCTGCAGAAAGTTATTTATTTACAGATCCTTAGTCACATGTTGTCGGAGTTCTTGGTAGAAATTGTCGCCGATATTGGATACCCAAATCTTCAACTTATTTAGTGTGCGTCGCAAGTCTAAATCGGCTTACGAGGAGAAATGAAATGAATCAAGTGCGATTTTATGTTTCATGGACAGTTGGTAAAGGTGCCGCGCTCACTATGCCAGAGGGTTTTCCAGAGTTATTCCCAGGCGCAGAGGATGATGTGGCTTTACTTTTGCAGGATGAAAAAGGACAAAGATTTGCCGTAATCTACAATCGTCAACGCAATGAAATACCCATGCAAGGGCTTATTTCTTGGGTGAGAAATTTTGAACCCACAGCGGGATCTGATGTGATCTTTGAATTAATTGATTCTCAAGCGCGTCTCCTTCGCATTGCTTTAGATAAGGAAAGCCCAAGACCCACTGATGGTCTATATTTGGGTAAGCGCAAAGACTTATTGGGGAAGTTTCCTACCGACCGTAATTTCTTTCTGCCAATTCAAGACCTTGTAACTCATGTCTTTATTTGTGGAGTTACAGGAACAGGTAAGACAGTTATGGGGAAGTCAATCATTGAAGAAGCGATTCTCAAGAAGATACCAGCCATTATTGTTGACTTGAAAGGTGACCTGAGTTCGCTTGGATTAATTTTCTCATCGCTTGAAGCATCAGAGTTTGAGCCTTGGGTTGAAGTTCGCGCAGGTGCAAATAGGCGAGAAACTGTCCGATCCGAAGTAGATGGATATAAAGAGAAATTAGCATTGTTTGGATTAACCTCTGAGGATATGGAACGTCTTCGAAGTAGTGCATCATTCGGGGTCTTTACTCCCAAGGTTGGCAAAGGTATTCCCCTTGCTATTTCATCTCCATTAGCCGCGCCTCCTGATATTGTAGAACTATTGCACTCAGATCCTGACACAGTACTTAGCATGATTGGCGCTTTTAGCTCAACTTTTGTGAAAACGCTCTTTCCAGAGATAAAGGTAAAGAAACTCAACAAATACAAATCTTTTCTAGAGGTAATTGTGCATTATTGCTGGGAGCAAGGCATAGATTTGCAAGGGCAGAATGGACTTTACGTTATTCAGGAAAAGATTCAAAATCCCCCTATTCAACAGATAGGAGGGATGCCTATAGACATTTTCATTGATTCTAAAGCACGTACAGAGCTTGCAAACAGAGTGGCAATGTGTTTAAGCGGTGAAGAACAACTATGGTTTAAAGGAGTGCCATTAGACATTGAATTGTTACTTTCCCGCCCTTCCCCAGACTCTGTTCCGATTTCTATAATAAATTTACGGGAGCTTTCCACTTTTGACGACCAAATGCATGCCCTATCCCATTTGACTTATGCATTATATGAATGGGCGCGGCACAAAGGAGATTCTCACGGTATGCCGCGCCTTCTTTTCTTCATTGACGAGATTGGCGGCGGCGGTGGACGCGACGCTTTCTTTCCTAGTCATCCCTATGACCCACCGTCAAAGTCTGGTCTCAATTTACTTCTTCGCCGTGGACGTGCATTTGGACTATGTTGCATTTTCGCCACTCAAAATCCTGGCGATGTTGATTACAAGGGATTAAGCAACTGTCAAACTTGGATGGTAAGCCGTCTTCAAACAAAGCTTGACCGCGACAAAATTCGACAGGGTATGTCTGCCGCCGAGATTCATATTGATTCTATGGATGACAAGTTGCGAGATCTCCAGCCAAGTGAATTTTTAATCAGGTCAAAGACTGGAGGAACCACCATTGTGCAAGAACGATGGTTGATGAGTTACCACAAGACCCTCTCCGAGTCGGAAATTACACGGATCAACCAGCCTCAGATTTTGGAGTGGTTCGGAAAAATTTATAACAATAAAAGCCCAAAGAAAAAACACACCGCTGCTCAAGAACTAGACTATTACGATATGCTGGAGGTAAGTCCAAAAGCAAGCATTGAGGTCATAGAGAAAGCCTACCGAGTCCTTGCAAAGAGATATCATCCCGATACAGCGGCAGAGAATATATCTCGGATTGAAGCCGAAGAAATGATGAAAAGACTCAATGAGGCTTATGAGATTCTTTCAAACTCCATCTTCAGAGCAGAATATGACCACCAAAGACGACATTCTGCTCAACAGGGATAGTTATTGAAGTTAACATTTATGAAGTCTAATGCAACCCTGTCTCTTTCCGAATCTCTTCCAAAATCAGGGACATTCTTTTTCCCGCCACCACTTTATAAGCAGGTTGTACCGGGGACTCCAAATCAACTGCTGTATAGAGATATAGGTCATCATTCGACGAGAGGGTTGCGTAGCCAGATTGCGAATTTGCCTGGCAGAATTCGGTCATTGAGATGTTTTCGCCGATCCCTTTTACTTCTTTTCCTTCGGCGCAAACCAGGATCAGATCGAGATTAACGCTATCGCGCAAGGTATCCAGATAACCTTCGAGAGAGGAAAAATCCTGTTCTTCCAATAATCGAATCAGTGTGGGACGCTGCGAAATAAGAAGCGCCAGGTTTTGCAGGTCAGATCGTTCGCTTCCGAGGAAGGCTTGCGTTGTTAATGTCGCCTGGTCAAGGAGAAGTTGTGCCTGGGAGGATGCCTGGCGGTTGATAAGCAGAATAACCGGCAGTCCTATCGCAACGCCGATTCCCAGCGAGCTTAACAGGAAGGTCAATACCAACTGCGATCTTAATCTGCGCGGACGATTTTTGGGGTACATATGCTCAAGCCGCCGTCACTTCGACAGGCTCAGTACAAGCCTCAGCGGCGGGGACGCCGCCGAAAGCGTGAATAAACTTGATGTCTTTTCTAGCCAGCCTGTTTCTCATTGACAATGTTCAGCTTCCGATAATAACGATCCAGCCACATATTCGACCAGCCCCACAACGTCGCGTCCATCACAATGCGTTTCACTTCCTCACGCGTGATCTTGGCTTCACTGCTAAACACATCCGCGTTGCGGCGGCTGATCGCCAGCGTGCGGATCGTCGCACAAGTCTTTGAACGCTTCACCTTCCATCAGCGGGAAGATGCAAGCCAGCCGAATGCGGTGCTGCCACGGCGGCAGGGACTTGACACAGGCAAGCGCGGCGTGCAAGTGTCGCTCTGCCTTGTCAGCCAGCATATCCAAGACCTTGATGGCTTCGGCGCGATTCTCTGGCTGGAACAACTCCTGCGCCGTCAGATTTACCGCCGCCAGAAATTTCTTCGGCACATACACCCAGCCGCGTTCGTAATCCTTGCGCAAGCCGCGGATCACATTCACGGTTTGCAGAGCCAGCCCAAATTCACGCGAGAGCGGCAGCAGTTTATCCTTTTTGTTGCGGATGGCGGTCGAATACCAGGCAAAGAGATGTGTGAGCAAATATCCCACCCGCCCCGCCACCTCGAACATGTAATCATCCATATCTGCTTCATCGTTGACCTGCGGTCCGCGCTCCACCCAGCGCGCCATCCCATAGGTGGTCTTTATGACGTGATGCACGATGATCTCCCGCACTTCCTTGGGAAGAGAGGAAAGCCGCGCCAGAATATCCTCGGTGTGTTGTGCTACAACTGCATCAGGGTTCGATGTATCCACATTTTGTATCTGGCTGGTAAGTTCTTCAGCCTTTGTATTGCCCTTCAAAATCTCCGCCCATAGATTCAGTAAGACGATCTTTTTCTCCACGGGCATGTCTTCGTTGTCTTCCAGATAATCTGACACGCGCAAAAGCAGATATGCAACCGTCCCGGCATCACATAGCACGCCGGGCAGTTGCTCGATGCCAATCGCAAACGTTCGGCTTGCAGTTCGTAGTAAATCTCGCAATGCAATCATAATGCCTCAGGGCACGAGTTTACCAGTAAAACCTGCATCTCGATACAGGTCGCGCAGATAAGACTTACGACGAATGAGCCTCTTCCGTCAATGAGACGATATCCGCATCACCCAGCGCGCGGCGTAAATCCGCGCTGGTCATGATGACGGCCGTATTGCGGACTCCCGACCCGATTGAAATTTCCTCCTCCTTCAATACGCTCGCGTCAATCATGATTCTGACCGGATTCTTCATCCCAAACGGACTCACCGTCCCGACGCGGTATCCTGTCACTTCCAAGACTTCATCTTCTGTCGCCATTCTCAGGCGCGACCGTCCCACGAGCTGGCGTAATTTTCTCCAATCAACCTGATCAGGTCCCGCAACCAAAACCAGGAGGAACTCTTGCGGCTTTATCTGAAACAAAATACTTCGTACCACCTGCGCAGGGCGTTGTCCGCGTTCGCGCGCCGCTTGTTCGAAACTGTCAACAGTTCCCTCGTGAAGAAAGACGCGGTGCAGGATCCCAAGGGCATCCAATGCAAGGCTGGCAGGTGGCTTGCCCGCGTTGAGCGAAGCGTCGTCCTGACTGGCGAAGCCGTGTCGAGGGGCCGAAGTATCATTCATGCCAGGAATCCTATCATAGATCGCACATCATTGATGTCCCTTTCCTGTGCGGTACAATTCATCCATCCTTAAGACTACCGCTTGTCTCATTATTTACTAAACTTTTTGGGATAAATTGCAGGCTAAATTTCCTACTTCGAGTTTAGATATTTATGCGGCACTATGTAAAACGTAAATTCCATGAGCTATTTTAAACTTGCAGCCTACACCCTCATACGCGTTGCGCTCAACACGCCATATCGGATGATCTATCCGTTTCTGGCAGTCTTTGCGCGCAGGCTGGGTGTGGACAACATGGTAATCTCTGACCTGATCGCCAGACGCGCAATCGTCGGCGCGTTTGTACCCTTCATTATTCCGTTCATCGAAACGCGCGGGCGCAAGTTTGGCATGTTACTGGGACTTGGCATGTTTGTTGGCGGGATGGGGCTTGTCGCTTTATCGCCCAGCATTGCTACGCTTGGCATTGCCCTCATTTTAGGTCTGTTGAGCAAGGCATTCTTTGACCCATCGTTGATTTCGTATGTGGCAGATCATGTTGCTTATGAAAAACGCGGCGTGGCAATTGCAATTACCGAGTTTGCATGGTCACTGGCTTTTGTGGCCGGCGCTCCGCTGGTGGGGTGGATCCTTTCCGGGTTTGCGTGGTCTGCTCCGTTTTTGGTTTTCTGCTTGTTTGGTTTTGCCGCCTTTGTCTATATCGTTCTTTCCCTGAACGATTCGGCGAAACCTGTTCATCACAAAGATGGACGTTTTGGAAATATCAAACAGATTATCAATACGCCAGTTGTGTTGATCGCTTTTTCAATTGGCTTGTTCATCAACGCTGCCAATGAAGTCGTAAATGTTTCGTTCGCGGTGTGGCTCGAAGATTCGTTTAAATTGCAGATCGCGGCGCTCGCTGGGGCGTCAGCCTTTATTGGTCTTTCTGAATTGGGAGGCGAGGGACTCGTCGCATTGTTTGTGGATCGGTTGGGAAAAGTCCGCGCGGCGGGATTCGGCATCGTTGCGAACAGCCTGGCAGCGATCCTGTTGCCGATCATCGGCCGCACAGAAATTGGCGCGCTGATTGCATTGTTTCTGTTTTATATTACCTTTGAATTTACAGTTGTAAGCATCCTCCCGCTCATGACTGAAATCATGCCCTCCGCGCGCGCCACGACGCTATCCTTTGCAGGCGCGGCACATTCCATCGGACGCGCGATTGGCGCTTTGATTGCGCCAGCATTATACGCGCTGGGTTTTTCCTTCGTTACGGGTTCAACGGTCCTTCTTGATTTGCTCGGATTGGTCGCAGTCTGGTATGTTTCGCGTCATCACGATTGAAATGATAATTCTCCTTGCTTTCGCTTTCTTCGTCCTTCTTTTTCTCCTTACCCTGTTATGGATTCTTGTCCCCGCGTTTTATGGACTTCCCTCCATTCCAACGAAGCCAGATCGAATCCGCAAAGCCTTGAAGTTGGTGAATCTTCAACCTGATGAAATTCTCTACGACCTAGGCGCAGGCGACGGACGCGTGCTCCTCATGGCGGCGCGTGAGTTTGGGGCAAAGGCAATCGGCATCGAAATTGGTCCTGTTCAATGCTCTTTGATCTGGCTGCGCGCCATCGCAAGCGGGTTCGGAGATAAGATACAAATCAAATGGGGCGATTATCTCAAAGCAGATCTAAAAGATGCGGATGTAGTTTACGTGTATGCCACATCACGAGAAGTATTAAAATTAGCAGGGCCTTTGGAGAAGCAAATGCAACAGGGTTCTCGAGTGGTTTCCATCTCAGCCGATTTTCCCAATTGGGAACCTTCCACGTTGGATGACCCTGAACTCATCTTTGTGTATGAAATGCCGCCCAAGCCTGGAAGCCTGACAACTTATCTTTTGGAAAAGGGAAAATGAATAGCTTGGAGACAACCTAGTCTATGCCGATCTGCCGATGGTCTACGAAGGGGAAAGGAGCGGCTTTTTTATTGGGGCAATTTTGGTCAAGCAATGTCTTTCTGAATATAATCATGAAGTCTAAGAATCACTCACACACTGATGAACCGACCAATCTGTTTGGCAGGAGTATGCATGAATCAAAAGGAAATAGAATTAAGAGACGAGAAAGAAACGGGACGCGTCGAAGCCTTTAGCGACGGCGTATTTGCAATTGCAATTACTCTGCTCATACTGGATGTGCACGTGCCGCGCGATCTGCCTGAAACGACCACACTGGGTGACGCATTGCTAAAACAGTGGCCGTCCTATCTCGCGTTCCTTACCAGTTTTGCGTTGATCGGTATCATGTGGATAAACCACCACAAACTATTTACCCTCATCAAGCGCTCCGACCATTTGCTCCTGGTGTTCAATGCGTTGTTGCTCTTGGGTGCCACGGTCGTGCCATTTACGACATCCTTGCTGGCGGAATATGTCGGGCATGACGAGCAGAGAGTTGCAGCCATGGTATATATGGGAAATTTTTTCGTCATCGCGATTTTCTTCAACCTGCTATGGCGCTACGCGGCGCACGGTCATCGTCTGCTCGCGCATGATGTTTCGGAAGATGAAGTGCGTTCCATCAATCGCGCATACACATTGGGTCCTCCAGTTTATCTTCTCTGCTTCGCGATTGCGTACTTTAGCGTACCACTCGCATTAGGAATGACGATCGCACTTGTGATATTTTATGCCTTGCCGCTGGGCGCCAACGCGCGCTAATGGAGGCTACATCACAGTGGATTTCGGAAGGTAAAGAACAAAGCCTCTGAAATATGACACGTTCAGAGGCTTCTCATATTCAAACGGCTGGACTCAGCCTTCGGTGAATTTGTCGCCCTAACTCGCAAAGTGTGTGATGAAAAGCTGTAGGTGCATGCCCCTCTCCTACTGGGAGAGGGCAGGGGTGAGAGAAATTCTGTAAAGATTCAGCCATGGATACTTCGACAGGCTCAGCACAAGTTCCACGAATTTTCACAGACAGTTAATCAGTGACAAGAATTATTCTGCCTCAAGTTTCAAAATCAACTCTTCGATCTGTTCACCCTTTGCATCGAAATACTTATCCTCGCCAACGACTGTGAACCCGCATTTCTCCAACACGCGGCGCGATCCAATATTATGTTTCGCGACGTGCGCAAAAAGCGGACGCGTCTTCGCCAAACCTGTAAACAATAACAATGCCTGCGTGGCAATGCCTTTACCCCAGAATTCCTTCCCAATCCAGTAACCGACTTCTCTTTCACCTGCTTGTTCCCAACTCACAATATTCCCCGCCACCTGACCATCGAAGAGAATGGTCTTCAGGATGACGGACTCATCCGCCATGATCTTCGCCCAATGCTTCATAAAGGATTCCCTGTCTCTGGATGGGAAAGCCGCCATCGCCGTCGCTTCGGGGTCAAGTTGCTGTTCGAAGAAGATGGGCAGGTCGGATGCAGTTACGTCGCGGAGGATGAATTCGTTTGGCATATTGCGAGTATAACCGCAAGTCTTTGGGTGTTGTATAATTTTATGCAGAAATGACGGTAAAAGTCCCGCCCCTGAAGTGTCAGGGTATCAAGACCAAGTTAGTCGAATGGATTAAAGACCATGCCATTCTCGAAAATGACGGCGCATGGATTGAACCATTCATGGGTTCGGGCGTGGTTGGATTCAATGTGCGTCCCAACCGTGCTATTTTCGCTGATGTGAATCCGCATATTGTCAATTTCTATAATGCAATCAAAGAAGGCAAAATTACGGTGGGGATTGCCAAAGAATTCTTGGAAAAAGAAGGCGCATTATTGCAGAAAAAAGGGGAAGATCATTATTACCAAGTTCGAGAACGTTTCAACAAAGATAGCGACTCTTTGGATATGCTCTTTTTAAATCGTGCTTGTTTCAATGGTGTTATGCGCTTCAATAAAAAGGGCGGATTCAATGTCCCCTTTGGGCACAAGCCCGAACGCTTTGCCAAAGCCTATATCACCAAGATTACAAACCAAATCAAATATGTTGCCGATGCTCTTAGTCAATACGACTGGAAGTTTGTTTGTCAGGATTTCAGGAAAACGATTTCATCTGCGTCGCAAAGCGACTTTATTTATTGTGACCCTCCTTACATCGGCAGACATGTGGATTACTTCAACTCATGGTCAGAACAGGATGAACAGGAACTTTACAATTTGCTCAGCGTGACGCGAGCGAAGTTTATCCTTTCCACTTGGCATAGCAACCAATATCGCACAAATCCTGCTATCGAAAAATATGCTTATCGTTTTACGACTTTGACCCGCGAGCATTTTTATCACGTGGGCGCAAGCGAGAAGAATCGCAATCCCATGCTTGAAGCAATTATTCTCAATTACAATCCCTTGCCGCAAATGGAAATCCAATTGGAAAAGCAAATGACTTTGTTTGAGAAGTCACATAAAGAGGAGTATGTGGTTTTTCCGCCCAAAAACTAGCCGCTCTGCAATGGGCGGTTTTTTTTGTTTGTAAAACGAGTAAAATCAAGTCACTCATCAATCGAACAGGGAGAATCTGGAATGAAAAAATTTGCTTATCTGTTCATCGCCGTACTGTTATTGGTTGGTTGTGCGACGTCTGAAGAATCGCCAACAATGGTTTCTATTGCCATTCCATCCTCAACCATTACTCCAATTCCTGTCTCTACAAAGCCTTTGACATTCACATCAGTTCCCTACACTGCAACTATTGTTTCTTTATCAACACCCATCCTTATGCCAACCGCTTCCCCTACTGTTTCAAGTTCTTTATTAACAGCGCAGGTCTCTTGGAATATATGCGATGGAGCAGAAGAACCAAATTACAAAGCGGACTTATCCCCTGACGGTAATTGGCTTGCGGTGAAATGTCATGATACAACAGGCTTCATAGGCACAAAAATATCGCGCTTGGATGGAACTTTGTCTTGGCAGGTATCTTTTTATGAGACCTACGGAAAATTTCAAGAAATGAATGACGGGGACATGCAAGTTGTTCGATGGTCTAAAGATGGAAATTATGCGTATTTAGTCCCTTACTTTTGTTGTGCCGACGCGCCCGGGAATATCTTTTTTAACTATTTTCAACACACATTAGCGCTTTATCGTCTCGACTTAAGATCAAGCAAATTAACAACAACACTTCAACCATTTAAAGGCGATGTTTTTTCTGGTTATAACACTTCACTTTCTCCTACTGACAAATATCTCACATACATAATTTCTAATAGCCCCAGAGACATACATATAAGCAATTTGCAAACTGGAGATGCCTATACTCTTACTGTTGACGAACCATATATTGCCAGCGGCAATTTTGTATGGTCTCAGGATGGTAACAAGGCGATATTCGTTGCAGTGAAATCCGGTTGGTCTGATTGGAATACCTCAATTAGCAACGGAGTTTCTTATTTTCTGCTGGATTTGAAAGCACGGTCCTCGATTCATCTGTTCGATCAACAGGATATATATCGAGTAAGTTGGACTCAAGACGGTAATATCATATTGCATAGTGTATCTGGTCACGACGGATTGCTTTATGATTTCCAAACAAATACCTTTATTACTGTAACCCCAACACCTGGTCCATGAATCTCAATAGAGCAAAAGTCCCCGCCAACTGACGGGGACTTTTGCTATTCTTTCACCAACTGCCCAGGTAACCCTCCCGTAAAATGATACCAGTGAAAAGTAGAAAACTCATGGCAAAA
>CAZIYY010000097.1:0-18869 GCA_964543585.1 uncultured Anaerolinea sp.
AATGTCAAAACGCTCTCTTTTGCCCCTCGCTATCTGACAACCTTTGCGTGCACACGTGCAATCAATCTCTGGCACAAAATATCGGTTTGATTTGAATAAATTGATATGTTGCCTGAAGCGCGGCGCCGAGTGGGTGTTTGGTCCTAAGGAAGCATGAGATAGCGCACGATTAGAGCATGCCCTGGTCTCGCTCTTTTTCGTTTCCAAGAGCGGCTTGCGAAGTGAGAGTCACCTTTTAGTGCGCACCATGTGTGCGCTGGGTCAATACGCGCCACACTATTCTCGGTGAAAACAAATTGCGAAGTTGACCTTATGCCCGCCAAATTGATACCAGTGAATGAATTTGCCCATGTCGCCTGCGATTGCCCCTTGCTCCAGCAGCGACTGCTCGATGCCCGGAAAATATTTCCTGATGATATGCGGTCCCTGCGCCAGCAAGCCGTGCAGGTGGATCGTTTGGGGTTGTCCCTTGCGTAACTCGGGGATGTTATTCACCGGATCTCGCTCTATCAGGGAAACCTGTTCGAAGTGATCGCTCAAGGCCCTGTAGTGAACAAGCCAGTCATACTGCACCCAATCACAATGGCGTGTTTACAGGTTGATGATTTATGTCGTTGTTCATGACATCCCTCTCTTCCTTGAAATTTTCGGAACCATGTAGCCGGATTATTTGGGAATTGTACGGGGGTGTGGCATAGAATTCCAGAGTTATCTCATGGCACTTCGTGATGAAAATGCCATTCGCCTGCATCCTGATCAATATAAGAGCGCGCGCCCAGCACCTCGTAAAATGTGATTCCGGGCCGCAGGTAGATTGGGGCTCCGTTGATACCAACTAACAAAAGCGGCTGGTCCTTGTTCGTTCGATACCAGTGTGCTAGGAGGCCCACGCCATCGCGAAACACGTATGCCTCCCCCGAACCAGTCAGGTCGATTTGATACACTTCATCGTCTTCATCGAATGAATTCGCAAAGGTATGCGGCGCGAGTAAATATACGATATTGGAGGCATGGACAGCCGTCGCCGTCATTGCGTCCATAAGCACGTCATATTTTTCGAGCGCGTCGTTGCGCGTATCGTCTATTTCCTGGTAGCGGACGTACTGATGTGTCTCGGGGCGATACAACCAATAGTTATAGGAATCCACCGAGTAGTAAGTGAACATCTGCGTGCCGGGCAATTCTGATTGCGGAATGACCTCACTGAAAAAACCGTTACGGATGTAGGGACGCTGGTTCTCCAGTCCATCTCTATTAACGCAGTCCTCCCAAAGGAGCGTGTTGAAATAAGAGTTGTTATATACCTCAATGTGACGGCTCTGCATCAAGCGGAAGGGCGGGCATGACCCATTGCTGGGCACAACCAGAAAATCGGAAAAGTCGCTCAGCTTGAAATGATTAAGTTCGCGCGGGTCGGCGAATTTAAAAACAAGATAAGCATGGTACATTCGCTGGATATTTTCATCGAAGTATCGCCCGGAGCGGACAGGTCCCACCCATTCAGAGTCGTTGCCATAAAATACTGCGATGAAACGCGTTAAGCCAGCCTCGATGTAATATTCAAAGACGTTATCAGCAAGCGTCAATCCCGATTGCGGGCGGATATAGCGCGGATAATTCGCCACTTTGATCGCCAGTGGACGACGCTCCAACAATGAAAGGTCGGAGGGAGGTAGTCCTGTGAGAGGATTAAGGCTCGTCGGGAGTGTAAACGCGGGGATCTTCAAATCGGAGGGCAGAGATTCAGGCAGGATCACGATCTCGGTTGGCGTGGGTGGCAGGGGCGTGACTGTCGGGAGATAAAGGGGCGTTGGGGCAACTGCAGAATAAGGTGAGTCCGATGCGCTTGTCGTCTGTGGCTGGAACGGCGTCGGGGAGGGAATCCCGTCATTGGGAATTTCGCTTGATCCGATGTCGCAGGAAGAAACAAAGATCACCAGGATCAATACTATGTTGAGGCGGAGAAAACGCATAGGCTTAATTTTACAACAAATGGAATGACCTGCAAACCTGATAAAATTACGAAAGCATGTTCATTCCTAACCTCCCGCAGGTTTTCTGGAGCCGAGTCTGTTTGCAGAATAAACCTGCGGAACAGTGGATGACAATACCTACTATTACATGTTCATTCTAATAACTCTCTCCATCCTGTTCCTGACCGCTCTTGCGCTTTTGACCCTGCGATTCTTCTCGCCTGAATTTCGCTACAGCTGGCTGATCGCAACGGGCGGCGCGTTGTTCGGGTGGTTCAGCGTTTTCGCGTGGCAATTGCAGATGCCGATCATCCTGGAATTCTCGATCTGGGAGCCCACTTCGCTTTTTTTTCAATCCCCCACTTTTATCGCGGATGGTATTGCATGGGCGTTTGCAGTAAGCCTTGTGACGCTCAGCTTTGCCATCATCATCACAGCGGTAGTCCGCAGACCCTTCCCTGTTCAAATCAACTGGGCAGGACTCTTGATCCTTACCTCCTTTGGCGTTCTTGCCGTGGTTGCCGATAACCCGCTCGCGCTTGTCTTGATCTGGGCGGCGATTGATCTTGCTGAATTGATGACACAAATGCGATTCGTGGAAGACCCGAAGTTGAGTGAGCGCGTTGTGATCGCGTTCGCATCCCGCGTTGCCGGAATCTTGATCCTGCTTTGGGCAGATATGGTGAGCGTCGCGAACGGTCAATTGCTGGATTTTCGCCTTGCTCCTCCACAGGCAGGTTTGTATCTGGTGATCGCCGCCGGTCTTCGTATCGGCGTATTGCCGCTTCATCTTCCCTACCCCAGCGAGTCATCCATCCGGCGCGGATTCGGAACGGGACTGCGAATGATCTCCGCCGCATCGAGCCTGATCCTGCTTGCGCGCATCCCACCGAGCAGTGTTACCTCACCGTTCACTCCTTATCTATTGATGTTGGTCTCACTCGCCGCATTGTATGGAAGTTGGATGTGGCTGCGCGCGCCCGATGAACTGACAGGCAGGCCCTATTGGTTAATTGGCATGGGTTCGCTGGCAGTTGCCGCGTCATTACAAGCCAACCCAACTGGCGCGGCAGCATGGGGCTGCGCGCTCATTCTCTCAGGTGGCGCGTTATTTTTATCCTCCGAGCAAAACAAATGGCTTATGCGCGCGTTGTTTGTCGGGGCTTGGGGAATCTCAGCATTGCCATTTTCCCTGTCTGCATCGGGTTGGAACAGCGGAGGGCCGAACTTCTGGCTGACATTACCGTTCCTGCTCGTTGCTCAGGCGATGCTCATCTCGGGATTCATTCGTCATAGTCAAAGGATGAGCACGCGCGTCAGCAACGAAGACCAGCCAATCTGGGCAAAGAACGTTTATCCCATCGGCATTTTTCTGCTGTTGATGACCATTATTATTCTTGCTCTTTTTGGCTGGGATGGAACCCTGCAAATTGGCAACTGGCTCGCGGGATTAGCTGCCTCGCTCATCGCTTTGGGCTTGCTCTGGCTCTCCCCGCGTTTACGCATCTTGAATCCGATGCGCGCGCACTGGGTACGCCCGACCAATGCATCCTGGCTGGATTGGGGTGGTCAAGCCGTGTGGGGCGTATTCCGCCAACTCGGTCGGTTGAGCGCCGTAGTCACAAACATTCTGGAGGGCGAAAGCGGAATTATGTGGACGTTGCTTTTCCTGGCCCTTTTCATCTCGTTCTTTACGCAAAGGACACCCTGAGCGTGCTATTGACATTTACGTGGATCGCTGTTGCTGTGATCTTCGTCACCTCTGTGGGCTTGCTCCTCGCGCGGGATTGGCGCGTGAGCATCATCCTGCTTGCCGTTCAATATCTGGGCATGTTCGTGCTTGCCCTTCAACACTGGCCCCTGGGAATGGCTTCCGTCAAGGTGATTGCGGGGTGGATGGCATCTGCTATTCTTGGCATGACGCGCTCAGGGCTATCTCCGCAGGAATCGGATGAAGGGAGTATTTGGCCACGCGGCAGGCTCTTTCGCCTGTTTGCGGCGGGTATTGTTGGGATGATGGTCGCCGCGCTAACGCCGGGAATATCTGCGATCATGGCAGGGGCTGGTTTCGCAGTGAGCGCGGGAAGCCTGCTATTGATCGGCATGGGACTGCTCCACCTGGGCATCACCGCCTACATCCTGCGCGTGACTATCGGATTGATGACAGTCCTCTCGGGGTTTGAAATTCTGTACTCGGCAGTGGAAAGTTCCGCGCTCGTCGCGGCGTTGCTTGCGATTATCAATCTCGGGCTTGCGCTGGTTGGCTCTTATCTAATGATCGCCTCAGCTTCAACAGAGGTCGAGTCCGCATGAACGCGCCGATGATTTGGATCATCGCCCCAATCATTATTGGCATATTATTGTTGTTCATCAAGAGTCAACGCCTGTTGAGCATTCTTGGTGGTGTTTTTGCGGTTGCGTTGACGCTCATCGCGCAATTCGTGCCGATTGAAGAAGCCATGCGGATCGGAACATTCTCGCTCAAGATCGACTCGTCTCTTGTGGTTTTCGGGCGGGTCCTGCTCATCCAGCCAGCCGAAGGATCCTTGCTGGCATTGATCTATGGCGCGGCGGCGTTATGGTTCCTGGGCGCAGAGGTTTCAAAAACGGCGCCTCGTCTGGTGCCCATAGGATTTATGATCACGGGGCTGATGATAGCCGCCCTTGCGGTTGAGCCGTTCCTGTTCGCCGCCTTGTTTATTGAAATGGCGATCCTTCTTGCCGTCCCGCTTCTCACGAACATTCATACGCCGCCTGGCAGGGGCGTCGTTCGTTTTCTCATCTATCAAACGCTGGCGATGCCGTTCATCCTGTTGACCGGTTGGCTGCTGGCCGGAGTGGAGGCAAGCCCTGGCGATCTTGCGCTTGCCGCGCAATCTGCATCCATGCTCGAGCTGGGATTTGCATTCCTACTCGCGATCTTTCCGCTCTACAATTGGATGCCGATGCTGATGGAGGAGACATCGCCGTACATCGTGGGCTTTCTATTATGGATCCTCCCGACGATCACGATCATATTCGGCGCGGGGTTTTTGGATCGTTATTCCTGGCTGCGCTCCTCGGCGCAACTAATCAACGCGCTTCGTTTTGCGGGTCTATTGATGGTCATCTCAGGCGGATTATTCGCCGCGTTCCAACGCCACCTCGGGCGGATCATGGCATATGGTGTGATTGCGGAGACTGGTTTCTCTGTCCTCGCGCTCAGCCTGGACCCGAAACTGGGCATACCCATTTTGTTTTTGCTCATACCCGCGCGCGCGCTGGGACAGGCAGTTTGGTCGCTTGCGTTAACGGTGATCAAAGAACACGTTGAAACCATGCGCTTCAAGCCAGCGCGCGGCATATTGAGGATCACGCCATTCGCGGGCGTGGGCATGATCATCGCGACGCTTTCAACCAGCGCGTTCCCCCTACTGGCTGGCTTTCCTGCGAGGCTGGCATTATGGGAAGGCTTGTCACGCGTTTCGATCAATGCTTCACTGTGGATGGGAGTCGGCATCGTCGGCTTACTTATCAGCGCATTTCGTTCGCTGGCAGTCATCAGCATGGCTGAAGAGTACGTGACCTGGGAGTGGCGCGAAAGCCTGGGTCAGATGATCATGCTTGGGCTGGGAATGATCGGGCTGTTCGTCATCGGTTTGTTCCCGCAAACCATACAATATTTTTTATCCGATTTGCCACTTATGTTCGAACATCTTGGACGTTAAAGTCCTTGGTTAACACAGCGGTATAATCCACAAGGATCGTATAGAAATTATCTTGCCTGCTATAAATTCGGCTCACGAGAGCCCTGGCTATGCGCGTAGAAAGTCTCTCTAATGCGAATTCTTTACAGATGAGCAATTAGCAGTAATTACATCTTGGAGGAAGTCATGGAATTTGAACAAATCGTCAAACGCATGGAATGGCTCGACGAAGAACACCGCAAGACGAGAGCATCCATCATTACACTCGAGGAACGTATGATGGCGCTGGATGCAAACATAGATACAGTCGCCAAACAGATCAAGCCGCTGGTCAAACAGATCGCGGATATTGCAAGCGCCGCCGCGCGCTTGGATCAGTTTGATGCCATCTTTGCCAAACAACGTGAGGACATGAACAAGGCTCTTGACGAAATCGAGAAAAAACACCAGAAGCGCGAAAAGGAAGTTGCCAAACGACACCAGGAGGACCTTCAACCAATCACAAAAGCGCTCAGCGAACTGAGGAAAAGCATGGACAGCGAATTTCCACCGCTCAAACGCGATATCAAAGCCCGCATTACTGAGGAAGCGCGTTTGCGTCAGGAGATCAAAGAACTGAAACCGCCCATGGATGATGCCATTCGCGCTTCACAGGAAGTGGCGCTTACCCAGCGCGTCTTTGAGGAAAGCCGCAAACAGGAAGCCAAGCGCGTGGCAGACTTGCATGGCGATCTCAACGCCATGCGCAAAAGCATTGACGAAGCCCGCGCCAAAGCCGACCTGAATGCAGATGGCTGGAAAAACATCGATAACCGCATCAAGGAATTGATGGTTTCCGAATCAGAACGCAAAGCCGCGCAGGTCGCCTTTATCGACCAGCAATCCATTGCCCAAATGGACCGTGACCGCTCCATTAAAGAATGGAAGGAAAAATTCGACTCCATTAAGATACAAACACAGGCATTTGATTCACAGGTTCAGGCGCTTGAAGAAACATTACGGACTGCCAAGCGCGCTCAGGAGACCTATAACGAACTCAACACAAAACTTGAACGCCGCATCAACGAAGTGACCGAAATGCAAAGGCTTGCAGAAGATCGCTTGCGACAGGAATGGGTCACATTCAAAGCCGATGACCAGAAACGCTGGACGGGCTACACACTATCGCAGGATGAAGGCACGAAGGACGTCCGCCGCTCCGTGCAAAAACTTGAAGAGCGCATTAGCCCATTGGATGAATCCATCCAAACATTGCAGGACCAAATGCATCAAACCGCAGATGCCACGGAAGGGCAACTCCAGGAACTGATGAACGTCGCGCACGAATGGCTCTCTGCGTATGAGCGCATCATGGGTCACGGGAAGACAACGAAGAAAGCAAAGAAATAATGACAACCTGGCAACCTCGCCAAGGTCAGAAACCCTCGCAAGGTTTTTAGAAATCTTATGCGCGTTATCGGAACAGCAGGTCACGTCGATCATGGTAAGTCAACACTTATCGCCGCGCTGACGGGAACACATCCCGACCGCCTCAAAGAGGAACAAGCGCGTGAGATGACCATCGAACTCGGCTTCGGTTGGATGACCCTTCCCAACGGGGAAGAAGTCGGCATTGTGGATGTACCGGGTCACCGCGACTTCATCGAGAACATGTTATCAGGCATCGGGGGAATTGATGCGGCGCTGCTCGTCATCGCGGCGGATGAAGGAGTCATGCCACAAACCAGGGAGCATCTAGCGATTCTAGATTTATTACAGATTCCCGCTGGACTTATCGTTCTGACGAAAATAGATCTCGCCTCAGACTCGACCTGGCTTGATCTCGTTGAAACAGAAATTCGCGTCGCTGTGGCCGACACCGTCATGAAAGACGCGCCGATCATACACGTCTCCGCCAAAACCAAAACAGGACTCAATTCACTCATCTCCAATCTACAATCTATCCTCGAAGAAAAACCAACACGCCCCGATCTCAATCGCCCGCGCCTGCCCATTGACCGCGTCTTCACCATGATCGGATTTGGCACCGTCGTCACTGGCACATTGAGCGATGGGTATTTATCCGTTGGCGATGAAGTGCAGATTTTGCCGTCAGGTGAAATTGGCAGAATACGCGGCTTGCAAACTCACAAGAAGAAAGAAGAAAGGGCGGCGCCGGGCTCGCGTACAGCAATCAATATTTCTGGAGTTGCCACCGAAGAAATCCAGCGCGGCGAGGTCGTGACACACCCGAATCAATATCAACCCACGCGCCGAATCGACGCGCGCTTTCGACTGCTGAAAGATTCTACATCCTCCCTCAAGCATGGAGATGAAGTCAAGTTCTTTGTTGGCGCAAGCGAAACGATTGCCACGTTGCGATTACTTGGCACAGAAGAACTCTGCCCGGGTGAAGAAGGTTGGATTCAACTTGAATTACGTAATCCTGTTGTTGGCGTACGCGGCGACCGTTATATTTTGCGCCGTCCATCACCCGGCGAAACATTGGGCGGAGGTATGATCGTTGACCACCAACCAGACGGCAGGCATAAAAGATTCGATGAAGCGATATTGAAATCTCTTGAATCGTTGGCGCAAGGTTCGCCTGTCGATGTTTTGCTCGAAGCCGCGCTGGCAACAAATATTGCTCCGATAAAAGAAGTTGTTGCGCGCTCGAGGCTTGAACCTGCCGATGCCGAAACTGCCCTGAAAGAATTACTAATTACCAATTCCCTAATTACTCTTGAAGAGGGCGCGCCAACGATCACAGGCGATATACTCGTAATTGCACTGCCCCACTGGAACATGTTACGCGATAAGATCATGCAATTGGTTGAGTTGTATCACAGTGATTATCCATTACGGCGCAGCATCCCACGCGAAGAATTGAAGAGCAAAATTAAACTCGCGCCGCGCACCTTCAATGCAATTGTCAACAAACTGATTACTGATGAACTGCTTACTGATTACTCGTCTTCAATAGCGAAGCCCGGACATGAGATCAAGTTCAATGGACAGGAACAGGCTAAAATCCAGGCAATGATGCGGAAGTTCGAGCAGAGTCCGTTCAGCCCGCCCAGCGTCAAAGAATGTCAGGTGGAGGTTGGTGAGGAAGTTCTGAACGCGTTGGTTGAACTCGATCAGTTCATTGCAGTTTCATCAGATGTCATATTCCGAAAAGTGGATTATGATTTAATGGTAATGGACATACGAAATGCGCTTATTCGAAATGAAAAGATTACTCTGGCGGAAACGCGCGACCTTTTCAATACGAGCCGAAAATACGCGCAGGCTTTGTTGGAGCATCTCGATGCAATTGGCGTCACGATGCGTGACGAAGATTTCAGAAGACTGAGGAAATAAGAGGAGAAACCATGTGTGGACGATTTACATTGACCGTTGACCCGGCAGATTTACAGGAATCATTCAGTGACGTTATCTTTCCGTCAAAGTTCGCGCCGCGCTTCAATATTGCGCCGACGCAGCCCGTTCTTGCCATCCCGAACGACGATAAATACAAAGCCGACTTTTTCGTGTGGGGGCTTATTCCCATGTGGGCGAAAGACCCAAGGATCGGCAACCGTATGATCAACGCCCGCGCCGAAACGCTGGCTGAAAAGCCTGCCTTTCGCGGAGTTCTAAAATATAAACGATGCCTCATCCTCGCCGATGGTTTCTACGAATGGAAGAGCGCGGGGGGCAAAAAAAGTAAAACTCCCTTTTTTATTCACATGAAAGACCGCAAGCCCTTCGCATTCGCGGGTCTATGGGACGCATGGAACAGCCCGGATGGATCTCTTATCAAAACATGCACGATCATCACAACCGAACCAAATGAACTCATGTCGCTGATTCACAATCGGATGCCTGCGATCCTGCATCCGCGCGATTATGCCAAATGGCTGGACCCTGCGCCCCAGACTCCTGATCTGCTGAGACCGCTGCTAAAGCCTTTCCCCGCCGACAATATGGACGCGTACCCCGTTACTACACTGGTCAACAAACCCATCAACGACACGCCTGAGTTGGTTGTCCCCGCCAGGTAGATACGGCTTAACGTCAGGTTAGCGTCAATCAACGCGGGTTGACGCTTAATTTTTGCGCGTGATATGATGATTTTCGGAGAACCCAATTTCAATGGATAATAAACCCTCATCGAACGAGGACAACGATTCGCCAAACATTTTCTCGCGCCTCATGGAGACATTGGTCGGCATCGGTTTGGGGGAATCCATGTTGCGCGTGGGGACGACTGTCTTGTCGGTGATTCTGCTCGGTGGTGTGATCTTGCTGATGCGTCTGTTCTACGCGCAGACGCCCGGAGATGGGAACCCGGTCAACGCGTCGGACACAGAACCAACCGTCAGCGTGGCAGGAATCGAAAACGTCCCGTCACAAGTGGACACGTTTACGGGAGTCCCCCGTTTGGCGCAGGCGCATACCATCATCCCATCCCGCCCTCGGCAGGAAATTGTCAAGTATACGGTTCTGGATGGCGACACGGTTTTTGGGATCGCGGAAAAGTTCGGTCTTGATCCCGAAACGATTTTATGGGGCAATTATTATGTTTTGCTAGACGACCCGCACGCTCTGAAACCGGGGCAGGAGTTGAACATACTGCCTGTGAACGGAACGTATCATGAATGGCAGGAGGGCGAAGGGTTGAACGGCATTGCCAAATATTACAATGTGAAGCCTGAGGATATTATCAACTACCCGGCAAATAATCTTGACCCTGCGACGATTGGAGATTTTGCGCATCCGAACATCAAGCCTGGAATATGGCTGGTCGTCCCCGGCGGACGGCGCGAGTTCGTGTCATGGAGCGCGCCGTTGGGTGTGACACGCGAGAATCCCGCCTCTGCGCAAGTGATGGGTGATGGCGCATGTGGAGCCATCAGCGGCGGCGCGGTGGGATACGGCACATTTATCTGGCCCGCGAATAAACATTATCTCTCAGGGTTCGACTATACCCCCAGCACGAATCATTGGGGCATCGATATCGCAGGCAATGAGGGCGAGGGAGCGTATGCAACCGACGCAGGCGTGATCGTATATTCCGGCTGGAATAATTATGGTTATGGCAATATGATCATGATCGATCACGGGAACGGTTTTCAATCTTTGTACGCACATTTGAGCGCGCTCAACGTGGTTTGCGGTCAGAGCGTTGGGCAGGGTGACGTGATAGGCGCGATTGGCTCAACCGGTCATTCCTCTGGTTCGCACCTGCATTTTGAGATTAGAACGTTATCGTACTGGATCAATCCGTGGGATGTGCTGCCGCCGCCTTAACCTCACCCTGCCCTCTCCTAAAAGGAGAGGGTGAACTTGCCGAACAAGTTTATCTCGGCTATAATGCCGTCACTCCGGGCGCGTAGCTCAGTTGGTTAGAGCGCATCTATCACACAGATACGGTCTTGTAGTTCAGTTGGTTAGAACATTCGGTTCACATCCGAAAGGTCACAGGTTCGAGTCCTGTCAAGACCACTAAAATAGGCCGAAAAAGCCAAAATCCAATCCCCCAAGTTAAAAGATGGGGGTTGCGATTTTAAAATCTTAAGACTCTTCTAAAAACTACAGTTTATTTACAGCTTATATGCTAGACGTATTGGAAAGGATAAATGTATGGCAATGAGAAAGTGTATACGTTGCGATGAAACAAAAGATGAATCTGAATTTAACATCAGAAACTTTGAAAGAAATTTACTTCAATCCGTCTGCAGAGATTGTCAGAAAGAACAGGGCAGGGAAAGGTATTTAAACCATACCGAAAGGGTAAAAGAAATAAATCGTCGGGCAAGGGAAAGGTCGCAGATGCAAGCAGCTCTTTTTATTCAGGAATTTCTATCTGGTAAGTCCTGTGTTGACTGCCGTGAAAACGATATGACAGTTTTGACTTTTGACCATGTAAGGGGGGAAAAGAAAATGAATGTCGCTGACATGGTTACTAAAGGCGTAGCCATTGATACCATTAAAAACGAACTGGAAAAGACTGACATAGTTTGTTTTAACTGTCCCATGAGGCGTGAACAAAGTCTGCGTGGTTATAGCCGTTTTGGGCGTTTTGGAAAATAGCGCTTGTTGAGGTCTGATATTAAAATTAAGGGAGGTCAAATCGCTCCCGTTCTGTCTTATAATTCAATCATTATGACCACTCGCACAAACGAAGCCTGGCTCGCTGATTTAGGAACTCCGGGGCCCGCGCGCGAAGCCGCGCTTGAAGATCTGCGCTCCGTTATACAAAAGGGTTTGCCTTATGCCCTCTCGCGCTGGCTCTCCCCTGACCAGCCACAATTCAATTCACTCGTCGAAGAAGTGACACAGGAGACCCTCCTGCGCGTCCTCGATCAGTTGGATACCTTCGAAGGGCGCAGTCAATTCACCACCTGGGTTCACAAAATCGCAGTGCGGATCGCGTTGACCGAACTCCGCCGCAAACGCTGGCGCGATTCATCACTGGATGAACTCACGGAAAACGAAGACGTTCCGCCTCCCCCTGGCTTGCTGGCTGATCCGCACGCGGGACCCGAGACCTCAGCCGAACGCAGTGACATGCTCGTGCGCGTCCGCCGGATCATTGAAGAGGAACTGACGGAACGCCAGCGGCAGGCATTGCTCCTACTCGGCGTGCAGGACATGCCCATGGAGGATGCGGCGCGCAAACTCAAGACCAATCGCAACGCGCTATACAAACTACTGCACGACGCGCGCCTGAGACTCAAGAATCGTCTTTCGATGGAAGACATCAATGCAAATGAGGTGCTTGCGCTGTTCGAGCAAAAGTAAGATTAACGGATCGTTAAACATCAAAACGAAAATAATGAACATTCAAGACCTTATCAAGCGGATTCGAACCAGCCTCGGCTTACAGAAAGAACTCCCCAGCCAGGCTGTTTTGGGATTCCTGCGCGTCCTTGAAAACGCGCGCGGGGAGGAAATCTCCTGCGATGAGATCTACGTAAAACTCGATGAGTATGTGGAAAGGGAAGTCAGCAAAAAGGACGCGGCGGAGTTAATGCCGCTCATCCGCGAACACTTGGACACGTGTCCCGACTGTTGTGAGGAATACGAAGCGCTGCTCGATGTGGTGGAAAAAATAGACAACAAAAAATGACAGGCTAAAACCGTCATTATTTGTTGCGTGTGCTTGGCTATACAGGGATTTGCAAAAGCATCATCCTTGATGTGTAAGCCTGATATCAATCTCCAATCCTCTATTTATATTGCCTCTCCCCCGCGCGGATGGGAACTTTCAATCGATTCTCCCCAGGCGTGATCGGGCAGGACCACATCTCGTTGTATGCGCAATAGGGGTTGTATGCAATATTGAAATCCACAAGGAAGCGGTCTCCGGGCAATGACTCAGGATCAAGATAACGTCCCGCGGGCTACGTCTCTTTTCCTGCAAGAGAATCCACAAACGGCAGGAAATATCCATTCTCATTCTGGTAGATCGTCAATTCGGCTGTCTGCCCATCCACTTGAAAGTTGAATCGCCCATAACGCATATATGTTTGCACGCCGCCTGTGGATGTCTGCATCGGCATAGGTTGTTGGCCTTTCAAAGGCTCGACGATGACCTCAAGCCGCAACGCCTCATTCTCAGGGAAATATTGCAAGCCCGTAAAACCGCGTCTTTGCTCAGGCGTCAACGGGCTTTGCGGATGACGCGCAAAGAATTCGTCCTTCTCCGCGCGAAAAGCAGTCAGTTCACTCATAAAATCTCCTCAATGTGACGGTCGCTTTCAAAGCGATCGTCACATTAATAGACAACAAGAAATAACATTTCTTACAATTCCGCTTCATTCATCGCCCTCTTGCGCATTCGTTACTCTTATGCTATCGTTACTTTCGTATGATGGAAAAAACCGTGCTGATTATCGAGGATGAAGAAGACGCCGCTGAACTGTTCGCGGAGATGATGCGAGTCAGCGGTTTTCGAGTGATCAAGACAGCCAGCAGCGCGCCCGCCATTGCGATGATGACCGCCGAAAAACCTGACGTGATTCTGCTCGATATCATGATGCCTGAGATCTCAGGTCTCGATATTTTGCGCCAGATGCGCCGCGACCCCGAGCTCACCAATATCCCGGTAGTGGTGGTCTCTGCGAAGGGCATGCCCGCAGATATCAAGAACGGTATGGAAGCGGGCGCATCCACGTACCTCACGAAGCCCGTCGGCTTCCTCGAGTTGAGGGAAGCCGTGGAGCGCGCGCTGGGCAGTCAATCTACAGCTGCCTGATCCATGAGTCTTGTACGCGCCTTTATCGCTGTGGATATTCCAACTGAAATTCAGCAAACGATTCACAAGAAAACGGAATCCCTGCGAAACACGCTGGGTGCGCTCGTTCGCTGGATTCCAGCGGAGAACATGCACCTGACCCTGAAATTTCTCGGCGACACGTCGCAAGCCAGCGTGGAATTTCTGATCCAGATGCTGCGTGCAGAAGCGCATTCCTGCCCGTCATTCGATATGCGATTGAGCGGACTCGGCTCTTTCCCAAGCCCAAAACGGCCGCGCGTTATCTATATCGGAATCCAAGCCTCGGCGGAGTTGGAAGTGCTCCATCGTGGAATCGAATCCGCAGGGCGCAGGCTCGGGTACGAGTCTGACGCCAATGACGGGCGCGGCTTCTCGCCGCATCTGACGATCGGACGCGTCAAGCAAAACATTTCCGCAGTTGGACAGCAAAAAATCCGCCGCGCCCTCGAAGAGGCAGCGATTGACTCACTCGGCACAGCAAGGATAGACTCCGTTCACTTGCATAAAAGCGAACTAAAACCAACAGGCTCGGTGTATACGCGGTTGTATTCAGCGCCGCTAAAAACGTAGGACAAATTGGCAATTTGTCCCACACACAATGGAGGTGACCACTGAACGCACTCGAACTCGCGCATAAAATCGTTGACACCCTTGAAGACAAAAAGGGGGAAGACATCCTGCTTCTCGACATCAAGGATGTCGCATCGTTTACCGATTATTTCATTTTATGCAACGGCACAAGCGACCGCATGTTGGACGCGCTCGCCAAATCCTTGCTCGAAGAGACAAAGAAAGAGTATAAGAAAAAAAGCCGCGTGGAGGGACAAGCCCAGGATGGCTGGCTGGTGCTGGACTACGGCGACGTCGTTGTGCATCTCTTCTCGCCCGACCAGCGCGACTATTATGACCTCGAAGAATTGTGGAGCGATGGGAAAGTGTTGCTAAAAGTTCAATAGCCGGATAGTTTGGCAGTTGGATGGTTTGATAGTTCGATAGTTTCGCAACAAGGATCAATTCAATGCGCGACATCCTCGGAAATTTTTCAGATTCGAAACTGGTCAAGACAGTCATCAAGGCGAACTGGGAAAATTATCATTACTGCCTCGGACGTTCGCCAAGCGTGGAATTGTCCGTCGGTAAATATTTGACTTGGCTGGTCACGAACATGCCAGATCATTTCATGAACTTGGTGGTTTGCACGGAACTGCCGTCCGAGGGGGTCGATGAAATTATTGGTAACGCGCTGACCCATTTCAGATCATTGAATATCAGAAGGCTCTCCTGGTTAACACAAGAAGGCGTGCCTGCATTGGAGATAAAAAAACACCTGGAGGCTAACGGTTTAACTTTCAGGGAATCGTTCGCGACCGAGATGGCGGCTGACTTGATGACTTTGCGGGAATCAATATCCATTCCAAAACATTTGACCGTCGTCCGAGTTGAGGCTGGGGAGACCTTGAAGAAATGGATCCACGTCGCAAGTGTTGGCTTCGGCGTGCCCGCGCATGTGGAGGATATCTGGTACGAGTTTTTTGAAGAGGCGGCTTGCAATCTTCCATTCCGAACCTACCTAGCCCTGTTGAACGGCGAACCAGTCGGCACATCCCAACTATTCACCTCTGCAGGCGTGGCGGGAATTTACAACGTGACTTGCATGCCGGAAGCGCGCGGACAAGGCATCGGTTCGGCAGTCGTGATGGCGCCCTTGCTTGAGGCGCGCGAGATGGGATACCGCGTTGGCATTCTGCAAGCCTCATCCATGGGATACAATGTATATCGTCGGCTTGGGTTTCAGGACTTCGGTCAGTTGAGCGTTTATTTATGGGAACAGGATGCAAAGTGATGAGAAAACTCTTTTCGAGCACGAAGGGAAAACCAATGTATTTCGACTTTATATCCTTCGTGCCCTTAGTGTCTTTTGTGTTTAGGCTTTTCTATGTCCCAACAGGAAATTGAAGTCATACTGGCGCGGCATCTTGCCGAATATCTGGCTATGCCCATTTTCATCGTGAACCCGGACGGCGATTTGATTTTTTATAATGAACCGGCGGAGGCTGTCCTGGGTTCGCGTTACAATGAAACAGGGATGATGCCTGCCAGTGAATGGTCCACGGTCTTTCATCCAATTGATCACGAGGGAAACTCAATTCCACCAGAGGAACTTCCGCTCGTCATCGCATTGACGCAGCACTGCCCCGCCCACAAAATTTTTTGGATACGCGGCTTGGATGGAACGATGCGCGAGATTGAGGTGACTGCCTTTCCTTTGATCGGCCAGGCGGATCGTTTCCTGGGCGGTATCGCAATTTTCTGGGAGATCACAACAAAGTGAAAGTGACCTTCTGGGGAACGCGTGGCTCGCTGGCAGCACCAAGCGCAGAGACCATCCGTTATGGCGGCAACACATCCTGTGTCGCAGTGGAGGGAAGCGCAGGCACGATTCTCATCCTTGACGCGGGGACCGGACTCCGAAATCTGGGTCAGAGTCTGCCCGCCGATCTGAAGCGTGTCGACATCTTGTTGACGCATTTGCACATGGACCACATTCAGGGACTGCCCTTCTTCGCTCCGTTGCGCCGCATAGGGGTTGAGGTGCATATTTGGGGACCCGCCAGCACTACCATGAGCCTAAATGCGCGTTTGCAAAAGTATCTATCCCCGCCTTTGTTTCCTGTGAGCGTGCGCGACCTTTCTGAAAATCTACACTTCCATGAACTGCCTGGGGAACTGCCCGCGCATTGGATCGCTATCGGGGAATTTTCGATCAACGCGCAATTGATCATTCACCCCAACCCAACGATAGGATATCGCATCCAGTGCGCGGGCGCGGCTGTGACGTACCTGCCCGATCATGAACCGGCGCTTGGTGAGCAGACTTTCCCACACGAAAAAGAATGGACATCCGGCTACGCGCTCGCCGAGCGCGCCGACCTGCTGATCCACGACGCGCAATTTACTGAGAAGGAATATCAAAGCCGCGTGGGCTTCGGTCACAGCAGTATCAGGCAGGCGTTCCAATTTGCCGAACTGACTCATGTAAAACATTTCGCGCCTTTCCACTATGATCCCACCCATACTGACGATGAACTGGACTTCGCGTTCGCGGAGACGATGGCTGAACTGCATCCATCTTACACAGTGACGCCCAGCCGCGAAGGGTTGTCGCTGGAGGTGGTTTGTTAATTTTGTAGTTTTTTAGTCGTAATCTCTTGGTCGAATAATCAACTGATTCGCCTGCCTGGACTGTCGCCACTCGGTTACTGGAACACGCAGGAGTTTTATATATTTGGCAAGTTCGAGACCTTAAAGGTTTCTTTCGTTAGCCATCGCTATATCAGGCAAGACTCTTTTACATAACGAGACGAGAGTCAGCGGAGAAAACCTTCAGGGTCTGCACAGGAAACAGAAAACACAATCACCCGCTGGGAAGGAGCGCCACACGAAAACCGATGTCGTCAAGCCTGCTGAAAGTGGAAATGGCGTTTGGAATTGTAGCGAATCAAATAAACTACTACATCGAAATACAAGGTTACAGTTAGTATTTTAATTATGGGTTAGCCCGTCATAAACCTTCCAATAGCGGCATTGATTAACGTTTCTAAAATCACATTGGTTCCGGTTTTTAGTACTGGACCGAGAACGCTAAACGCTTTTTGGAGTTGGGTTTTTTCCGGGCCTTTGAGCAGACCCTCCAATTGTTGATCTCGTTGCCATTGACTTAAGTAGTCACCATCTTTCGACCGGGTCATACGGATCATCTCATTCGCCAGCCACCAGAGTATGACCTCCGCCTGGAGTCGATAGCTACTTTTGTTGTCGTTATCGGTGACAAGGAAACCACGTTTTTTGAGTTCGTCCACTTCTGGGGTGTAGGTATCGAGCGAACCAATTAAAGATTCAATATTGTATTCCCTACCTTTAACCAGTTGAGGCAGGGTATCGAGAGCAATTATCGTCACTGCTTGGCGTGTTTCAGGAGACCAAAGGCGCCAAGTATCGGCCAAACTAGGTCCAGCTGTATCCAACAACTCGCGCGCGGTAATCTCCCAACGGGTTTTCTTTTTTGCTTCGCCACCTTTGTAGGCTTCCCACAGTGCGTAAGCCGCCGATTGAAGTAAAAATGGATGCCCTCCAGCAATGTGGGTCAAGTACTCCTTGTCAGCCTTTTTGAAATAAGCATCGCCACGCGCCAGCAAGGTATGGATTTCCTTATCTGAGAACGCGCCGAGGGAAACTGGAGTCATATAATTGAAATACGGCGATCCCATCCGGCTATAATCCTGTGTAGCAGCATTAAGATCTTCGAGCGATTGTCGGCTGGCAATCACCAGTGCAATTGCTTCACTTCGGGTATCTAACGAACGCAGGCCGCCATAAAACTCTGCTCTATTCAAAACAGGATGACTAAGTAAGTTATCGAACTCATCTAGCATCAAAACGATACGCCAACTTGTCAGGCGTAATTGAGTAAATAGTTTTTCAAGCACATATGCTCCAAAGCCTTCTCTTTCGCAGGTCTTGTATGCTGCCGTGAGTGATGGATTATCAATTTCAGGCAATTTTTCTGCCAACGGTGTCAACGCCAACCACCAGAACTGCGTTTGGGTGAATGCTGAACCGAAAGTTGTCGCGTCAATGTAATGGAATATTAACAGTTCAGATAGATCGCCATAAAGCTCCTGACATTTTTCTGGGGCGGCAAGATAACGCAAAAGAGATGTTTTACCGATGCGCGGCTCACCTACGACCGCCACGGACTGCCCCTTGTTGCAAAGACGGCTCACAATTCTACGAACCTCTTTGGCACGCCCCAGGAACTCTTGTTCATTGACCGAATTTCCAGCAACAAAAGGATTCTGCATGATTGCCTCCAAACAAGCGCTGAATTTTTTGATTGTAGATTTTTATGAAACGTAGATTCAAGTATGAAGTGCAACTTTGCAGGCAGCCAAAAGAGATAAGCTG
>CAZIYY010000098.1:0-18727 GCA_964543585.1 uncultured Anaerolinea sp.
AGCAGGATTGCCTATCTGATAAACTTTACTTATTTATGAGAGGCACTGTAATTCCATTTCATAACTTTCTATTATCCCTTGCGAGTTGCTAACTGTTCCTGCTTTCTTCACCCATCCGATTCCAGACACCCACCATGTAGAACCTTTGAAAGTGAGACTCATCAATGGGTCAACTTGATCCGCCTGATAAGAACTCCACCTGCAATTAGTGTTCTCGAAAGTGGGACTGAAATCCCTAGATGGGTCAAGATAGCCTTCGGCAGTCACATCAATTCGAAACGCGTTATATGTTCCTGCGGTTACAACTATTTGTTCAAGTCCAACTGCATCATATTTATAAAGGAACCTGCCACTTCCCGCGGGAAGTGGTAAGGTCCGCGCGTTTAGGGGTTGATGCAAAATATTCCATTTAAACCAGTTCCAACCAGTGAGATTTGAACTTGTAAATTTGAAATCTATTTGTTGTGTCCAAGTACTTCCAGTATCGATGCTGATAGGCAGTGTAGTGCCTCCAGGACACCAATCAGTAGTCTGCCGAGTGTTGATACCATTTTCATCACGAATGAAAAAGGCTGAAAATTCTCCACTCTCAAACGCGGTTTTGGTAAGACCTTTATTGGTGCAATCCCAGAGTTCATCAAGAGGATATCCAACTTTGCTCCCGAGCCTTGTAGTTACTGTAAAATAGTTTCCGTCACCATAATAAAATATAGTCTCGTAGTTGGTACTACTTGAGGTAGAGCCCGCGATGGTTGTCTTAATGGCATAGGCTTTTGTAGTATCGTTGACAATTGGCATATAATTATTTTTACAGAGCCTATAATCTGACGATGGATATATTGGCTGTGTGGTAGGAGCTTGGATATCGTTTGCTGGAATGTTTGTTGGAACCTTTGTAGGTGTTAAAAAATTGCAGGCTATGCTCACGGCAAAAGTTGAAGACACAATTATTGATAAGTAAGTTCTCGTTTTCATTTGTATCGTTTCTGGAATCTTAGACTAATTGTTTTTCAAATTCGTACGGCGGTAACTGATGAAAACAGTCTTTTCGATGCGCCCCGTCATGGGAGGTCTCCTTGGAGGAGATTATAACTCACCCCCTCTGACCTTCGGACATCTCCCCCAAATACGACAATGGAAATTTGGGGTGCGGAGTTGAGGATTGGTGCGTCGGATTTGGGGGAGTCAAAGGGGAGTGGTGGATAAAAAATCGGAGCCTTTCGACTCCGATTAGATTGCAATCGCCTGCTCTTTTATCACTTGTTGCCAGAAAGGGGTTACTTTTTTGGATCTGATTTCGCTTGGGGTAAATCCCTGTGCCTGAACAGGCTCAAGGATTCTTGCCGCGGCAACGCCAAGTAATTCCAGTCGCTGGCGATGGTTGTACTTTTTCCAATCGCCTGAAATTACGATGAGGTCAATGTCACTGCCTTCGCGCGCTGTGCCAGCAGCTTGCGAACCGTAAAGCAGAACACGCGTGGGATGGATTCCCATTTTTTGAAGTTGTATGCGATAGCGTTTGACTACTTGCTTAAGTTCGGGTGTTGCTTTAGCCATTTGACAAGTTCCATGGTTTGATTCAAATAATCCTTGGCGACCGATTTTGGATATTCCTTCAACGCACGCTGTAAGTCATCTGGGTAACGGGTAGGAATACTGGCTGTGTTGATTTTACCGACGAAATCAAGATGCTTTTCAGAAAGTTCCAATTCGCTTTTCTTGATCAGATAAATCAAGTCGTGCGTTTTGATGGGGAGGGTTTGGGTAACTTCTGCTACATGGGCTTTGAGTAGTTTCTCCAGGGCAAGGTGACAGAGGAAAATGACATAAAGATACCGTTCTGTTGCCAGCATGTGACGGGCAGTCTCGATATCGTAGTCCGCTAATGCGATCCAGTTCAGAGTATCTTTTCGCACAATAGAATGCCTTTGGGTTCTTATCGCCTTCGCTGACCAAAATGTGTAACAGATCGCTGAAGTCGGAGTTGACGAACATCCTGTCCCTTTACCTTCATACAGTGAACAATCATTTCCCAAACGGCGTCAAAGCGAGCATTAGGCGGCTGTGCCTGCCAGAATTTCAGGTCAAATGACCTGTCCATCTGCTCTAATCTTCCACGGCGTTCAACAAAATTGGTTCTCATAGTTTGATTCTACCAGTCTTTTTGATGCGCCTCGTCATGGGAGGTCTCCTTGTGAGGGGATTATACCGCTGACCCCCACCGCCCTAGAGGGCACCTCCCCCAAATACGACGATGAAAATTTGGGATGCGAAGTCGAGGATTGGTGCGTCGGATTTGGGGGAGAAAATTCCCTCACCCCGATTGTGACGATTTTTTGGCGGGACGAATCCTCCTCTCCTGCTGTGTTTTTACTCTCAAGCCTCAAAACACGCTCTGCTGAATATTCCAAAACTGGCAGATCTCGCGGATTTGCTGAGGTGTGAGTCCCTCGCTTTTTTCATGCGCGACCAGGTTCAGGTATTCGTAGTGAGCCGCCGTCTCGGCATACTCGATCAAATCCAGGGCGTGCAGGATCGAGTCATCGCATCTCGCCATCACTCCATGCTGTGACCAAACCAGGACTTTATGCGTGCGCAGGATGCGGACTGTCTCAGCCATTTGCGATTCCGATCCGGGCATGATGAACGGGAGGACGCCGAGACCCTCGGGAAAATTGAAGATCGTCTCAGGCTGCCACCGGAGAAGATGATTATTCAAATATTGCCAATCCTGATAATGCGGGATATGGCTCAGGTAGGTAAGGTGAAGAGGCTGGCCATGGATCACCGTATGCAGTTGAATATCCCTTGCTGACATTTGGTCGATATGAACTGCAAAATGTGAGTTGAACTCGCTCGTTACGCGTTCGAAGTTACGGTTGGGAGAAGTGAACATCTTCCCGGATCGCCCATCTTTCTCCACGCGGATGCAGGCGAGGTTGGCGATTGGTTCCTCCGCAATATCACGCAGGCGGCATCCTGAACCAGATACGATGACGGTCACGCCTGTCAATTCAGGAGCGGGTTGAGGCAGTTCAATCATTTGCATTTCGGGAAAAAGCAGGCTTACTTCAACTGGCTCACGCACACAAATGGATAAATTTCCCGCCGCGCCCTCAGCCGAGCCGATATCGGATAAACGTTTTCCTGTCTGCCCGATCTGACGCAACAGCCGATCCACTGGAAATGAAAGAGATTTCATGAACTCAGAGCCTTACTTTTACAGGATGAACTTTTGCGATTGTATCAATCATTTCCCAGAGCGGCAAAGCAATACGCGGCTCTTTTACTGAGCATCAACGGTAACGCCTCAGAAGTTCCGACGCGATCTGGTATTCCGCCACTCCTGAATTTTTGCGCCGCGCTTACCATTCCTGCTCAGATCATTGAATCGTTATCCAGCCAGGATGCTGTTTTGGGAAAAAGAAAGGCGGCGTTCTTTTTTGTGTTAAGTGCGGGATGATAAAATGACGCAAAAAGAGCGATTTCTCCCGTGTTCCTGTTTCTTAGGACGCTGTGTTAGGCAACCTCATGAAACGCAAGACTCGCTGGCTGAAAAATGCCACTTGGCTAAAAACATTATTTATGGATTGTTTCCTTGCAACTGCTCAAGATATTTTCGCAATTGATCTTTTTCAATATATTTACGCATATCTTCGTTCAACTTTTCAAAATCTCTTACGAATTGATCGCATGCTGCTTTGTCAGCCTCACAATGAATGTTCATTGTGACAAACCATCCATTTTGATCTTCGTAGAAAACCCTTTTTGCCACAGCGGGATATGCTGGATTGTCTGAGGGAGCAAAAGACCACATTGTTAATCCATTCGCCTCTGTAATTATTGTCCAGCCTTGTGAAACATTAATTTTTACGCCTTCTTTTGTCTTTAAATCAGCAAGCGCTTCTGCAACTGAAGAATACTCGAATGACCCTGTGTCTTCAGGAAGTGGGTCATACTGGATGACAAAACTTGCAACTATCTTATTGACTACTTCTGGATATTGCTCTTCAGTGGCATATCCTAAAACGGTTAACATTACAAAGGAGGTTTTATTTTTAACTTCGAAGATAGATATAAACTCATCAGTTTTCGATTTCCAAATTAAGGTTTCTCTCCCGTTTGGTTCGACATTGCGATTCGCTACTTCCACATCCTTTGCGTAAAGAGACTTTAACACAGATAAGGCATAAATATATTTATCGTCGCCATCTTTAAAGGGCTTGCCGTCATCAAATACAAAAACCTCAAGTAGTTCTTTTAAGTCAGGCGGCTGGAATTGATCAATGTAGTAGTTGTAATCTTTTTCATCTGAATGACCTGTTACCCAGTCTTTTGGAAGGTCAATTTTGTATGAATTATTTTGATCGGAGAATGTAACCCAATTATCCAGATTGCTTGATGTAGGAAAAGCATCAACTTTATCAGTCGGTGGAGCCATTGTTTGCGCCTGTTGGGTAGGTGTCCCGACCATGTTACAAGCGATACCGCTAAATAAGATTATTGATATAAAAGCAATCATTTGGATGAAGGGGGCTTTTTTTGTAAAAATTATCACAGGCTTTTGCTCTACATTTCGCTAATTGGAAACGAGGTTATTGTCTAGAATTCAAACTCAATAAAACTTAAGAGAGTTACTTTGATTTGGAAGACGGGTCGCTTAACATCCTAAATCACTTAGGACGTTAGACAGCTGTAGATCACAAGCAACACGGAATCTACTTCCACGACCAAAACGCCAGGTATCCATCCGCAAGCAGGCGCGGCTGCAATTGACCCGATGCCGCCACGATGGCAACACCAGGGTTCCCGCTGCCGTCAAGAAACGACAGTACCAGGTTGTTATTATCGGGCGACCAGATCGTGACGGATTGGTGATATTGGTCAAAGTAAGGGAGAATGCTGGCAAACTGTTCGGTGGGTTGATACGTGAACAGTTCGCGGCTTTCGCCTGTTGTCACGTCCAGCATATTCAATTGAAGCACGAGTTGCTGGGCTGAGGTCTGTGATCCGTCCGTAGACTGGTTCGCCAGAAATGGAATGAAATAGGCGATCCTGGTCCCATCAGGTGACCAGAAGAATGCGTATACATTCTCATCCTTCACGACCTCTTCCGCAGTTTCAATATCCACGACGTGCAACGCGCCAATGACTCCTGCGGTCATTGACTGCGCACCTGATAGGAACGCAACCCTGGCGCTGTCGCTGGACCAGGCGAATGCCGTATTAACATCAAACGTCCCAATTGTTTTTTCGAAGGTGCCTCTGCCATCCGTAAGTATGATTTCCTTTTCGCCTTTGTCGTTGACGCGCGTCAACAGGATGTGGCGTCCATCCGGCGACCAGGCTGGGGCTTGGAAAGAAGCGGGGGTAGTGTCCAATCCGTCTTCAATGATTTCCGCGTCCATACTCAGAAAAGCAAGATGTTCGGGAGAGGTCGAATTGACTCCGCCTGTGTGAACGATCATCGCGCTTCCATCGGGCGCCCACGACCAGTAATAAGGCGAGCCGGTATCAATGATGGTTCGGTCGCCGCCATCGGCAGGTACTTTTTGCAGGATCATAGGTTGACCGGACGTGGACGCGCTGAGAAGGCTCACGTTCGCGTTATCAGGCGACCAGTAAAGATAAAAGGGATGTTCGCTCTCACTGGCGTAAACCTCGCTCACATTTTCATCGTTGATATTTGCGACCTTCAGTTCGGATTTGGTTGTTGCGCCCTGACTGCTCGTGCCAACAAATGCCAGTTGGTTCCCGTCCCGCGCCCATGTGGGATATTGGTAAACGCGATACGTATTCGACTGGTTTTGAGGCGGACTGGCGTCGTCCGTTAATTTCCTGAGCTTCCCGCCAGCCTGGTCGGAGACGTACATGTTTCCATCACCGCCGATGTAAGCGATCAACCCCGATTTGTGCTCGAGCGCCGATAGTAACGGGCTTTGGGGAACCTGCACATCGCGCGGCAAACAGGACGCCAGCAAAAGGGCGGTAAGCGTGAAGTACAATATTTTTTTCATTTCTGCCCTCCGAGTAATTCAATGGCGGAATCAAGGACAGGGTCCGCGTTTGGCAGCACTTGATCCCAGCCCGCTTCAATCTCGACGTTCGGCTTGACTCCGCTATTTCCAATGTCTTTGCCGTTTGGCAGCCTGAAGGAGGCGCTCTCGATAAAGACGCGCGCTCCATTCGGAAGGTAAAAAGAGGAGGTTGTTTCCACGGAGCCTGGCGTGTTCGAGCCGACAATGACCGCCCGCTCGCTTACTTGCAGGCTGGCTGCAAGGATCTCCGGGAAGCCGCTTGTGTTTTGCCCAACGATAACGATCAGCGGCACAGACTGCGAACTGAAAGAATCCTGCCCCTTAACACTGACAACTTGTTTTTGTTTTGCGCTATTATAGAATTCGCCCACGTCCCCATCATGGAACATAGTGAGCAACTCTTCGAGCGGCCAGCCTCTTGAGGAACCCGCGATACGCAGGTCGAGGATCAAGCCTTCCAGTTTGCGGTTGGTCGTGAATGTCTGAAGGCTTTGTAAGACATCCTGCGCCATTGTGTCATATGCGATGGGAGGGAAGAGCAAATAACCGTAATTCGTCCCGGGGATCAGGTTTGATTCGAGTTTGCCTGTGCTCGAAAGTTTCGCGCGCTGAAGTTCGATGGAACGCTCAGGTTTGCCGGGAGTTTGAACGCCCAGTGTGACCGAACTTCCCGCCGGACCGCGTATGCGATTAACTGCGTTTAAGCCTTCCTCCAGTTGGATTGGGGCCCCGTCAATTTTGAAGACACTGTCGTGCGCCTTCAAGCCAGCCTCTTCGGCGGGCGATCCCTTGATGACAGAAAGCAGGATGATATGCGGCACAGGCTCTTCGCTGAAACCGATAAAGGCGCCAATCCCATCGTAGGTGGAGGCGTCCGTGGTCTCTGCTTCGATCCGCTCCGCGCGCGATTGGTAGGTGAGGCTCCCGCTCGGAAGTTCGGATTCCAATTCGTTGATCAGTGCGGTGAATTGCTCGTCTGACAGTCCGGCGTTGATGCGCCCCAGGTATTCCTTATTCAAGGCTTCCCAGTTCACGCCCGCGCTATCATAATAAATATAGTTGTCCTGCAATTGCGACCATAGCGCCTTGAAGACGCGCACTTGATGCTCCTGGGGTGAATAAGACGGACCATAGTCGCCCGTGACGGGTTTTTCCTCCAGCGGGAGCAAGCTCAGGCAGGCAGATAACCCAACACTCAATATCAGGAACAAAGATGGGAGAAAAGGTGTTTTTCTTTTCATGTGATTGCCTCTAAATAAAAAATGGTTCGTCCAGAATAACATACAAAAATTAATTCCCCATGATGAAATAATAGACTTCCTCGTGGCCCGAGTCCTTACGGGAGCATGGGAGAATCCCTCACGTTTTTTGGATGTTGCGCGGGTTCAAAACAGAGATCAATTTCGTTCCCGTGCCCGGAATAGATTCCACGTCGTCGTCCAGCTCGACCCAGTAGAAACTTCGGTGTTCGGAGTATGGGTCAATGCGGACGACCCTCCCCTCGAACCAGCCTTCGCTCCTCCAAAATTTGGAATCCAGGAAAACTTTCACGCGGTCGCCGATCTGGATCGATTCGGTCATTGATTCTCCCGCTACCAGCCGCGCAAAGAAGTCGGCGTTACGCGGATTGCAACCGAATATTCCTTGTCGCCTGTTTCATCCGTGTTGAAATGCAGGGATACGGTTAGGTGTTTTTTGACGTGCTTTAAGTTGTGCGCCTGCGACTGGCTAAAGATGAGGAACGAATCCTTGTCCCAGATAAACCATATGGGTCTGGGTTGCCCCGCTCTCTGCTCAAAGGGGGAATGAGGAGAGCGGGGTTGAGGCGCAAGGTCTGAACCGATCGTTGTCAACCAGGCGACATATTCTCGTTTGATGAGCCGCCTTGCCTTGCTTTCCAGTTTTTCCTTTTTGTCCGTCATATGCACTCCATGATAATATTTACTTACGTTACGCACCGTCTTCGAAGGTTTGAACGAATCTCAACAATCATTTTCAAGGAAATGTCGATACGCTGCTCCAGCGATGCCTTCGAGACGTTCTGCGTAAGTCGATTTATTTAGTCCGATACATCCAAACGAACAAACCGATCCCGATTGCCATGGCGATTCCGCCATTAATCGCCCATTGAGCATCCCCGGACATATAACTGCCGGGCAGGATGTTGATCCCCTGCAAAAACCAGACCAGCCCCGTCAGGAAAAGCAAAACGCTGAAAACCTGAATAACAATTTTCATTTTATCAAATCCTTATGGCGCGCATTCCAGCAATCCATACGCGTCGCGGACAAACCTATCCTTTTGTTCCGAGTCCGGGGTCTCCACTTTCAGGGATCGCCACGCGGGGCAAAGGATAAAGTACATTGCTTCCGTGACCCTGTTCGCGGTTTTTGTAAGCGCAAACGCCTTCTCCCAGTTTCCACGGCGCGCGTAGCCTTCAATAAAGGGAAGATATTCAAAGCCGTTATCTGGTCGATGCCCATTCTTTTGCGCCTCTTCCCAAAGCGCTGTGACCGTTTTCCAATCCTCCAATTGGCGCGCCAGGTCAGCTTTCTGATAAAAATAGCACCAGGTATCTTTATTCTCTTTTAGGATTTCGTTATAGAATTTGTGGTCTGTTTCCTCGGCGCGAATGTTTTTGTAATTTGAAATCAGCGCGGCTTTCTTCATCTCGAGTGGGAGGTGCTTATACTCGCTATCCTGTGGGCGAAGGACCCACAGGCATTGTTTATTTTCCGGTTCAAAGGAAATGAAAATGGCGTTCCGGCTGTTGCCGCGAAAAACCACGCTGGCTCTTTGCTCGTCCAGCGTTCGGCCGGTGACCAGCGAATCGGCGCTGAATTTGAAATTCTCAGAAATGGCAAAGAACCAGTATGGCGCCCGGTTAACCTGCTTTGATTCGTAGAGCGCGTTAAGACTGAAGCTAGTCGGGTAATCTCCCATGTAGCCGAGAATCTCTTCGTTGGCGATGATGGCGGTATTCGGTTTGAGTGAAGGCGCGCGCCACATCAACTGTTGATACAGTCTTTGTTGCTTCTCCCAACTGCTTCGAAAGTTGTTGGCGCTTCGTTCGTGCCAGCTCACCAGCGTCCCGATCAGAACTGCAAGAACAATAACTCTCACACGATACGAGGTAAATACTAAATAAAAGAGCGCGGTTAATAAAAGCGCGACTCCAAATAGAGGGCCGAAGATAAAGCGAGTATTCCACGGCGGGTTTTTTTCAAACATGAAATATCCAGCCGCCACGGAGGGCAGCATGCCAAATATCATTCCCGCGAGACCTGTCAGAATTGCCTGCTTCGTCCATGTTTTTTCTTTTGGGTCGGAAGGGTTTGAAAAAAAATTCAATCTGCCGAGAAAGAAATATGCGCCTATAGTTGTAAATATTTGCAGTATCGAAAGATAGATATTGAAGGAACGTGAGAGGTCAAAGTAATTTGCTTCAACGATTCGGTTCCAGGAACTGAACAACATCAGGATGATGTCTGGAATTCCCTTTGAAAGCAAAACGCCCAAGATCGCCAGGGGATTTTGAAGCAATTGGTTGAACAATTCCGGTTCGGAGCGAATGACCACAGGCGATACATAAAAAAAGCCCCGCCAAGCCATTTGCGCCGTTAGGATGATGAGGAATGGCAGGTATACTTTTGCGGTTTCCTTCAGCCGGGCATAAGCAGACTGATGGGCGGCGTCCGGCCATGCGAACCAGATCAATACGGGCCTTATCAATTCCGTTCCCCAGGTGTATTCACTCGTGAAGGTATGGAAGATCTTGAAAAGGACAGCCAGGAAGATATATCTCGTATACTTTTCAGGCTGGCGCATCGCCTCAATCGTGAGGTAGAACGAGACTCCAAGTAGAAAATAGCTGATCCAAAATTGGGAATAAACCACGGCCTGGCTCTGAATGGTAAATGCCGGGTGCAGGGCAAAAATGATGGCGGCAGTCAGCGCCTGGTATTTATGATTTGGCCAGACCCGAATCATCACCAGCCAAAGAATGACGACAGTCAACCATCGCCAAAACAGGGAAAAGACCTGCCAATGAATTGGTTTGAATCCGAGGAGGGCAAAACTTAAGATGTCCGACCATGCTGCCAGGGGATGTCCATCATAGTTCAAAAATTCAATGATTCCCTGCGCTCCGCCCGTACGCGCGTAATGAATAAATATCCAATCATCCTGATAAAATCCAAGACCGGGCGATAACAAGCCAAATGCCAGGATCATTACGACCAGCAAAGCCAGGGGAACGCTCCTTTCGGAGAAAGAGACTCGATTCAAGGCATCCAGTAATTTTTTCATCTGATAATCCACGGGTGAATTGCAACGATTGTATCATGGCGTCTTTCAACCCCGTTTCCCTGGCGGAGCAGATAAACTCAAATTTTCATACTATAATGGGCTGGCGACTATCAGGGGAATCCATCGAAAGGGCAACGATTTATCAGTATGAGGTTTGATTAGAGAGAAGAAATCTTCCCGGAGTATCGTTTGCAAAAAACAGTTTCCAATCCTAACGCCGGTGTTACCGGCCTCTCCATTGTAATCCCAGCTTATAACAGCCAAAACTCACTGGTGGAGTTGATCAAGCGTCTTACGCCTGTCGTTTCGGCAATTACGGAAAAGATCGAGGTAATCATCGTCAATGACGGGAGCCAGGATATGACCTGGGACACAATCCGGGAACTGGCGCGTGGGAACGAATGGATATGCGGCATTAATTTGATGCGTAATTTCGGACAGCATAATGCGCTCTTGTGCGGAATTCGGGAAGCGCGCTATGACACGATCATCACGATCGACGATGACCTTCAACATCCGCCCGAGGAGATCCTGCTCCTGTTGACTGAATTGGACAAGGGTTTCGACGTTGTTTACGGCACACCCAAACGTGAACGGCATGGATTTTTCCGTGATTTTGCCTCCCAGGTCACAAAGATTGCGTTGCAAAGCAGTATGGGAGCGCAGACCGCCCGCCAGGTCAGCGCGTTTAGGGCGTTCCGCGCTAGAGTCCGTGATGGATTTGCAAACTATCAGGGTCCTTTTCCCAATATCGATGTGTTGCTGACCTGGGGCACCATCCGATTTAGTTCGGTGACAGTTTCACATGAACCGCGCCGTATCGGACAATCTGCTTATACGCTCCGCAAATTGATCGCGCATACTATGAACTTGATGACAGGGTTTAGCGCTCTGCCTTTGCAGTTCGCCAGCATCATTGGCTTTCTCTTCACTTTATTTGGCATTGCCGTATTTGTGTACGCGATCGTGAATTATATAATTCGCGGAGGCGCGGTGCCTGGGTTCACCTTTTTGGCGTCCATCATCTCGATCTTCTCCGGCGCCCAGTTATTTGCGCTTGGGATTGTGGGGGAGTATCTGGCTCGGATGCACTTCCGGATAATGGATCGTCCAGCCTACGTGGTGCAGGAAAAAATTTCGATGGGAACAGATAAAGAATCAAAATGACCAAACCGGAACCGTGCGATTTATTGGAGTGGGATTCGAATTTTTTTGGATTCCGTATCGGGCGCGTGCGGGAAAATATTCTGACCGAATCCCTGATTGGGCGAGTCGATGATTGGAGCGTTAACAACAAGATCCGCTGTCTTTATTTTCTGGCTGACAGTGACAGCCCCGAAACAACGCATCTGGCAGAAGCGCATGATTTTCATTTGGCGGACGTGCGCATGACGTTTGAACATCGACTCAAAACGTTAATCCCTTCTTCACAGGAAATCCTGCGTCCTGCCGAGCCGAGCGATATGCCGGAACTGGAGCGGATGGCTCATGCCGGGTTCGCGAAGACGCGTTTTTTTATGACGCAGGTTTCCCGCGGGACCTTGTGAAGGCTCTCTATGCCATCTGGATCGCCCGAGATTTTCAAGATTCGTCCACGACGGTGCTGGTCGCGGCGTCTCCTGAAAATCGTCCGTTGGGCTTTATCTCCTTGCGTCAGGATGCCGGCGCGGGGATGGCGCAAATCAGTTTGGTGGGCGTGGATGAACAAGCGCGCGGGAAAGGCGCCGGTCAGATGTTGATTAGTGGCGCCCTAGGCTGGGTAGCTCAACGCGGCGCGTCTTCCGTGTCAGTCGTCACACAGGGACGCAATATTGGGGCGCAGCGGCTTTATCAGCGATGCGGGTTTCTCACGCGCTCTGTGGAACTTTGGTACCATAAATGGTATCCGGTATAAGGCAATCATATTGCTGACTTTTGATCCTGTGGCCGCGGGCGGATTCACACTTTCGGCTTTCCTTCTGCGTGTTATAATAGAACACCCGTTCAGAATATTCACCGGATAAATCCTATGGAATTCAAACTTCAAGCGCCATTTCAACCCATGGGCGATCAGCCCGAAGCTATAAGCGGACTTGTCGAAGGAGTCCGCGCAGGCAAGAAGAATCAAGTTTTGCTGGGCGCAACAGGCACAGGCAAGACGTTCACGATCGCGTCGGTGATTCAGGAACTGCAAAAGCCTGCGCTTGTGATGGCACACAACAAGACACTTGCCGCGCAGTTGTACGCCGAGTTCAAGGAGTTCTTCCCTGAGAACGCGGTCTCGTATTTTGTCTCATACTACGATTATTATCAACCTGAAGCCTATGTCCCGCGTCATGATCTTTATATCGAGAAGGAAACAGAGATCAATGAAGAGATCGAGCGCATGCGTCTTGCCGCAACGACCGCCCTTATCTCGCGGCGCGATGTGATTATCATCGCGTCAGTTTCCTGTATTTATGGCTTGGGGAGCCCTGAAGAGTTCGGCAAAGGGACGGTGACATTGCAGGTCGGGCAGTTATATCGTCGTAATGCATTGCTCCGCCAGTTGATCGAATCACAATATCAGCGCAATGACATGGAACTGCGCTCTGGCACGTTCCGTGTGCGCGGCGATACGCTTGAGATCATCCCAGCTTATGAGGACAAGCGTGGCTATCGCATTACGTTTTTTGGCGATGAAGTGGAACGCATCATGCAGTTCAGCCCGTTGACAGGTGAGGTGTTCGAAGAATTAGAGGAAGTCCCGATCTACCCTGCCAAGCAGTACCTGACCGATAGCGACAGGTTGAAAGAAGCCATCACTGCAATCGAAGCGGAATTGGAAGAACGACTTGCGATGTATAAAGAGACAGGCAAACACCTCGAAGCGCAACGCATTGAACAACGCACGCGCTACGATCTGGAAATGTTGAAGGAGGTGGGTTATTGTTCAGGCATCGAAAACTACTCGCGTCATCTCGACCATCGCGAAGCAGGCACGCATCCCTGGACGATGATTGACTTCCTGCCAAGCGATTACCTGTTAGTGATTGACGAAAGTCACATGACCATCCCGCAGGTACGCGGCATGTATAACGGCGACCGTTCACGCAAAGAGACTCTTGTCGAATATGGATTCCGATTGCCGAGCGCGATGGATAACCGTCCGTTGAAGTTCGATGAGTTCGAAGAAGTGATGGGGCACACGATTTATACATCTGCAACGCCTGGTCCCTACGAAATGGAACACGCTGATCAGGTCGTCGAGCAGATCATCCGCCCGACGGGACTCGTTGACCCGGAGGTGGAGGTGCGTCCCACCAAGGGGCAGGTAGATGATCTGGTTGGAGAGATCAGGCAGAGGGTGGAGAGAGGCGAGCGTATCCTTGTCACAACGCTGACTAAGCGCATGGCTGAGGATCTATCCGAGTATTTGCAGGAGCTGGGACTCAAAGTCCATTATCTGCATTCGGAAGTGGAGACGCTGGAACGTGTGGGCATCCTGCGTGATCTGCGATTGGGCGTTTACGATGTGATCGTTGGCATCAACTTGTTGCGCGAGGGATTGGATTTGCCTGAAGTATCGATGGTCGCGATCCTGGATGCGGACAAGGAAGGTTTTCTGCGTTCGGGCACTGCGCTCATCCAAACGATCGGACGCGCCGCTCGTCACCTGAACGGACGCGTGATCATGTATGCCGACAAGATGACTGACTCGATGAAGCGCGCCATAGACGAGACGAATCGCCGCCGCGCCAAGCAGGTAAAATATAACCAAGAGAACGGCATTGTTCCGATCAGTATTCACAAGGCGATCCACGATTTGACTGAAGAGTTAACTGCGAAAGCTGTGGGCGAAGAGAAGGGTGAATATCGCGTGAAGAGCGTTGGCGGCGTGCCGCGTAATGAGTTGAGGCAGATCGTGTTCGAAGTGGAAAAGCAAATGAAGGAAGCCGCGAAAAACTTGGAATTCGAGAGAGCCGCGGCATTGCGCGATGAATTATACGAGTTGAAGAACTTGCTGGCGGAAGATGAATCGCTCAAGCCGTGGGAGAGGATCAAGTTGCTGACGGGGGAGGAATGAGTGAAAAACCTTGCGAAGGCTGTCCAAAGGACGTGAACCTTCGCAAGGCTGGAGTAATCAGTATTTAGTAAGGCAGTAAATAGAACAGCGGAACATCCGTCGCGATGTCCGCTGTTTTTGATTCAATTAACGGTTGGCTGTAAGCGCTTGTTCGCCGCCAAGTGTGAATGTTGACTTAGATGATTTCTTCGAGCGTGGGTATGATTTGCCTCTCCTTGGACGTATGAAATGATTGTATTAAGAAAATACTACAAAAGCGCAAAGCCCTGACGAAGTTCATCAGGGCCTTGATCTATTCCCTATTTTCCTTGACTGGGCGGGCCACCCCAACTGCCACTTCCAAAGTTTTGAAGTAGGTATCCACTCGGATTGACCTTAACATTTGTTAACGAGGCTAAATAAGCGCCTGACAATTTTTTAGAGAACCAGTCTGGAAGGCCACCTTGACTCATTAAAGTTTTAAGCATATAGGAGGATAAATAAGAAACCTCTTGGCCCAATAAGCCACCTTGTTGTAAACCGAATGTACGAGTTCCGTATCCCCAGGACTGTTTTCCCAAATATCCTCCAACCTGGTCGGTTATTTTACCTAAAACAAAGCCGCTTCCAATTTTGAAGGCTCGCTCAGATGCAACCTCGGTAGGCACGTTTCCTGCAACGACACTCAGGGTTGTGTCGGTCGCATTTACGATGTCCACAATCTGTCCAGCTCCGGTTACCAATTTACCAGCCACACAAGCCGGCAAAAAGCCACTACCGCAACCGACTGCCGCGACAGCTCCACCAAACAAGTCTGCATTTTCCGAAACTTCGTCAAGCACATATCCACGGGCAATCGGATCGGCAAGCGCTTGTCTCATTCCCTGGATATATTCACTCGGATTTGCAAGATTATATGAGATATTCTGAAATTTTTCTCCTATAGTCTCGAATATTGCGCCTGATGGATCGACGTGAGAGATTGGATTGTTTGTCACATATACAAATCGATTACTGGTTTGTGTTAGTGCAGGATTCCCTTGCCAAATATCGCGAGAAAGAAATCTTGATACTAAGGGATCATAATATCTCGACCGTAGGAACACTAACCCCGCTTCAGGATCAACTTGCTCACCAGTATACGTGAAAGCACTACTGCTTGACCCGGTATGACTGCGCGGGCCACCAAAAGCATCATACACATACTGATCTGTCACCGATCCAGTGATACCTGTCAGAGCGCGGGTAGAGCCTAATCCATCGGTATGGTAATAGATAGGAGTGCTTCCATCCACTTGAGCGATCAAATCCAAACCATTAACGTAGCGCAAGGTGTTTGAGCTAGTCGTTTCAGCCATCACCATTGGCAAGCCGGAGGCTAGGTCTTGCAGGTAAGTAGTAGCCGTGCCATTCACTGTGCGTGAAACGCGCACACCATCGCCGTTGTAGAGGTAACTGGCATTGGTTCCTGCGTTGGTTAAGGTCGTCATGCGACCCAGAGCATCCCAACTGAAGGTCTGAGAACCCTTGCTCAGCATCTGCCCAGTGTCATCCCAGGTAAAGGTCAGAGATGAACCGCCTGTTGTGGATGTCAAACGGTCGGCGGTATCATAGTTATAGTTGGTGGTGACTGCATCCTGCGTCATAGTCAGGCGATTACCCATTGAATCATAGGTGTAGCTGACATTGGTAGGACTGCCGCTTGGATAGATCACAGCCGCCAGGCGATTCAACTCGTCATAGATATAGCTGGTTGTTCCACCTGGTTCTACCATTGACAGGCGATTCCCGACATTATCCAGAGTGTAGGTGATCGAAAGGATAGTCGTGGCACCCTTTACCGTTGAAATTCCAGTCAAGCGATCTGCGTTGTCATAAGTATTGGTCGTGACCACGCCATTGGGGAGGGTAGTAGTGATGAGACGGTTGGCATCATCATAGGAATAAGTTGTGGTGTGACCTGCCCAATCTGTCACGTTGACCAGACGGTCGGCAGTATCGTAGACATAGTTCGTAGTTAGAGAGCCGGGCAAGGTGACGCTTGTGCGATTGACCGCATCATATCCATAACTGATTGTCCCGTTCGGTTGAACGATGGAGGTTGGGCGGTTGATGTTGTCGTAGCTATAAGTCGTCGTACCGGCAGCATCCACCATCGAAGTGCGATTGCCAGCCGGGTCATAGTTGTAGCTGATCGAGATGGACGGCGCGCTGATGCCTGTCAGGCGATCCGCGTTGTCATAGGAATAGGTAGTCGTCACATTATTCGGATCCAGCCGGGTAATTCTCCTACCCGCATTGTCATAGGTGTATGTCCAGATGTGATTGAGTGGATCTTTTTCGGTCAGCAAATGGTTGAGGTCATCGTATGTGTATGTGGTTGTGTGATTGTTGGCATCCTTCATCGTCCGACGATTGCCGACTGCATCATAAGTGTAGGTAACTACACCGTTGAGTGCATCCGTTACCGTGAGCAGACGATTGAGATCATCATAAGTATACGTCGTCGTGTGATCGTTGGCGTCTTTGACGCTAAGGATGTTGCCAACTGCATCATACGTTGTTGTAGTGGCATGTGTCAAAGCATCCGTCACAACTGTCTGACGGTTCAATTTGTCATAAGTGTAGGTCGCCGTGTGGTTGAGCGGGTCTGTGACTGAGATACGATTGCCATTGGCGTCGTAGCCGAAGGAAGTTGTCTTATTGAGGGGATTGGTCACACCCGTCAGGTGATTAGCTCCATCGTAGGCGTAATTAGTGGTGTGATTGTTACCGTCTGTGACACTAGTGCGGTTGCCAACCGAATCGTAAGTATAAGTTGTGACGTGATTTGCGGCGTCAGTGATTGTTTGTACCTGGTCTTTGACCGTGTAAGTGTAAGTAGTGGTGTGGTTGAGGGGATCTTTGGTGGTAAGCAGGTTACCCACGTTATCATATGTATTGGTTGTGACCGCGGTAACAGGATCAGTGATCGTCAGCACATGATTGGCGGCATCGTAGGTGTACGTAGTTGTGTGATTTAGTGGATCAGAGACCGTCAGGAGACGGCCGCCATTGTCGTAGGTACGAGTCATAGCGCGGTTGAGCGCATCCGTCGTACTGGTGAGATCGCCGTCAGAGTTGTAATCATAAGTTGTTGTTCGCAACAACGGGTCCGTGATCGTGGCAGGCAATCCTTTGCGATTGGTATCAGTGTAGTAGGTGTATGAAGTAATCTTGTTCATCGCATCGGTTTTGCTGATCAGGTTGCTGTTGGCGTCGTAAGTGAAGTTGGTCGGGCGATTGAGTGTGTCGGTCTGTGAAAGCAGATTGTTTTGGGCATCATAGGTATAAGTTGTCACCCCGGTTAATGGATCAGTAACAGTGAGCAGATTGCCGCGGCCATCATAGGTGAAGTAAGTCGTATTGTTGCGCCGGTCAGTAACGGAAGTGCGATTGTTGGCTGCATCCCAGGTATAGCTCTCAGATTGATTAAGCGGATTGGTTTCCTTGATAAGCCGCAACGATGGATCGTATTCATAAGTGGTAGTGTTGTTACGCGCGTCAGTGACCATTGTCTTGTGCGCAACAAGGTCGTAGACGAACTTGGTCAGGTTGCTATCCGCATCGAGTTGCTGAGTAACGCGCCCCTCCACATCGTATGTGTTCGTAACAAAGGTGTGATTATTCGCATCTGTGATCGTTAACAGATGATGCGCGTTATAGGTGTAAGTGGTAACCTTACCGCGCGGGTCGGTGGAAGAATCCATATCACCATTGCCATCATAGCCAAATCCCAGAGTTCTATTGAGTGGACCAGTAACTTGATTGATGCGGTTAGAGCCATCATAGGAGAAGCTCAGGGCGCGGCCATCGGGGGCAGTGACGGAAGAGAGCAAGTTGCCTGAGTAATTCAAAGTAGTGACATTGCCATTGTGGTCTGTAATAGTGGCGAGTTTGCTCGAAGCATTAAAGGCATAGACTGCCTGGTCTTTCTCGGTGAGCGTGAATAATCCACTGGATTTGACCAGAGTTGAGAACGTGCCTGCTGGCGGAACATACGCAGAGCCGTTCCACTCGAAGCGCACACTGCGCCCATCACCGTACATGACAGTGGCGGAATTATCCAAGGTGCTTTCCGAGATGGAGACGTTGTATGAGAAGGTCCAGCCATAGCCCAATGGACCGTTGGTTGGGAAGTTGGAATTGTACGAGCGGCTGAAGGCTAATGGCAAGGAGCGGGTGGGGATTGACAAGTCAGTGCGCTGGTAGGCATAGTTGCCAGTGGCAGTGTTGACCGGGTCAGCTACATAACCAATGGTGCTAGTTTATAGTGAGAACTCGGCGATACTCATCTTGAAAGGATCAGCCTCGGGAT
>CAZIYY010000099.1:0-2608 GCA_964543585.1 uncultured Anaerolinea sp.
CTATCAGCTGCCGTATCGAGCGAAGCCAACCCAGACTGCGCCTGGCGGACCTTGAACCCATGGTCGCGGAAATAGCCGTCGAGTATTTCGGCTATCTTGTCCTGGGTCGCGCGGTCGTGCTGATCCGTTACGATGCGAAACGAAAACGAACGGTTGGCAAGATTTGTCACGTGTTCGATATATTCGAGAGGCGCGTAAGCCAGAATCCCGTCGCGTCCGACGAATTTGAAAATGCCGATCACCTGCCAGTCCTCATTCTTCCCATCGACTTTCAATCGCAAATGATCGCCCACTTGCAGATCAGGAAAATACTTCAAAACCGCCTCACTGATAGCCAGTTGACGCGTGTCCGAAGCGACGATGAATCGCCCAGACACAAGGATCGGCTTCACCAATTCGGTGTCGGCGGGCGGCGCAAGAATATTCAGGTTATCCAACACGCCGCCATCTGCGCCCAACAACTCGGCGCTGGCGAATTGCCAGCCCTCCACGCGTGCCACGCCCGGCGTTTGCATCGCGAATTGATTCACTTCCTCCCAACGATATGGCCTGTCGAAATCCAACGTCACGTCTGCGCGGAAATATTTCCCGATCTGACCAATGTAATCGTGCAAGGTCACGCGCACGTTGAACACCGAAATAAAAATCGCGCCGCCCATCGTCAGCGTGAACAACGTCAATGCAAGGCGACTCTTTCTTCGGAACGTGTTCCGCAGCGAAATGACAAACGGACGCGAGATGTGGATGCCGCGCGCCGCAAGGAGACGCGTTGCTTTGACCTGCATCCAATCGAACCACGGAAGCCGCGTCTCACTGCCCGACGCTGGATTCTGCTCCCTAGCAAGATCCCCGCTCAGAGCGCGCAGCACGGTGATGCGCGAGCCGTTGACCACCGGCACGAGTCCCGCAATGAGAGGCACAAGCAGCCCCACGGCAATCTGAATGAGCAAAGCCATCGGCACGATGCGATAGCCCAGCAAATTGAAATTGATCTCACCCGCGATGAATGACGCGAGACCATACGCGCCCTGTCCGCCAAGTGGAATGGCGATCATCAATGCCAGAACGCCAAACGCCATGATCAGCGTTAGGTACATGCGAAGGACCTGTCGTCCCTGCCCGCCGACCAGTTTGATGACGCCGATATACCGCAAATGTTGGTTGAGCAGCGCATTGAGTGTATTCGCGATCAACGAACTGGAAAGAAACACGATCAGGATGCCCAACGCCATCAGGATGCCGAGAACCGCATTCACCGTATCGGCAAGCGGGTGCTCATGAGTCTTTGAGAAACGCAAACGAGCGACCGTCGCGCCGTTCTTTTCCAGTTTATCTTTCAACTTCCCGCCTATGTCACGGACGTAAAAAATGTCATCGCCGTCGCTGGCAACGGTCACTACGGCGCGGTTGAAGAGTTTGGGCTGCCCCAAGTATGGCAGCGTATCCATTGAGATGTAGGCATACGGAGAGGCGAGAAAATCCCCTGCGCCCGCCGCTGTATCCTGGACAATGCCTACGACAGGCAGGGTCTTGGTCGAACCGTCGGGGAGTTGAAATTCAAGGAGGCTGCCCACGCTCACGTCCAGGTTCTGAAGCGCTTTTTGTTCCAGCAGGGCCTCGCGCTTCTTCGGAATCGTCTGCCCTTCCAAAGGAGTCAAAAGGTTGATGGCGTTCTTCTCGAAATCATCGAAGGCGGTCATATCGAGCGTTATCCACTTTTCATCGCCAGGCGCTCGCGCGCGGATATTGAACACGCGTCGCCCCTCGGCATCCGCCACGCCGCGTTGATTACGAATGGAAGCCAGCGCGTCATCATCGAAATCTGACAGGCGCAGTTCGATGTTGGCGGGATGATTCGCCGAGTACGAAACGCTCATATCGTTGGAGATGATCTGGTACGCGCCCGCAATGACGCCAATGGAAAACACGCCCACTGCAATGGAGAATACAACCAGCAGTGTGCGGGCTTTGTTGTCAATCAGATCGTGCAATACTTTTCGCCAGCGAGGTTTCATACGATTTTCGGTTTCAGATTTACGATTTACCAATTATGAATTACGCAACACGAATCGCCTTCTCTTCCCGCTATCCATCACCGCGATAGGACTCTAATCTTTCCTGAATAATCTTCCCAATCGCCTCAGCCGTGATCGGTGATTGCTCCATCACGCGCATAAAATCTTCGCGCTTGATCGTCAACACTTCAACGGGACCCTGCGAACCTGCGCGCACGCCGCGCAGTAACTCGATCCCGCCAAAGAACTCGCCGGGCTTCAAACGCGAGATGACCGTTTCTTTATTATTCCCATCTTGCAGCACAACCTCCACTTCGCCTTTGCGGATCATGAAGAAATGCTCGACATGCTCGTTAGGCGGAATGATCGTCGCGCCCGCGGGATATGTTCGCCCCTCCGCCAGTTTGGTGAACTCCATCATGTGACGATGCCTGAGCCAGGGCAGGGACCGCGCCACTGTCTCATTGATCAACTCGCCGTCAGCGATGATGATATTGCGCGTCGTGCGCGCGGTCAGCGAGGGGTCGTGCGTCACCATCACAACTGTCTTGCCGCGCCTGGATAATTCCTCGAACAAGTCAATGATCACACTG
>CAZIYY010000099.1:2618-18657 GCA_964543585.1 uncultured Anaerolinea sp.
GGCAGATTTTGAATCAAGATTGCCCGTCGGCTCATCAGCAACAAGCAATGGCGGGTCACATGCCAGGGCGCGCGCAATCGCGGCGAGTTGCTGTTGTCCCGTTGAAACGAGCGAAGGCAATTTATTCGCGAAGGTTTCCAAACCAACCAGCTTGAGCATTTCCATCGCGTGCCCAGGTCGTTCATCGAATTCGCGCATCTCGGCGTAGTCCATCGGAAGCATCACGTTTTCCAGCAGTGTGAGCATCGGCAACAATTGGAAGAATTGAAAGACGATACCCAAATTGCGCCCCCGCCACCTCGAACGTTGGCTCTCGGTCACGCCCGCATAAATATCCGTGCCGCCGATGACAACCTGCCCAGCCGTGGGATGGTCAATGCCCGTGATCATGTTCAGCAACGTAGACTTGCCGCTCCCCGATTTCCCGACAACCGAAACGAACTCGCCGCGCTGGATGGTCAGGTCAACGCCTTTTAGCGCCGTGAATTCGCCCGCCGCGTTTTTGAACGTCTTGACGATGCCGCGCATGTCAATCATTGACTCCCCTTTCCTTTCGGGAGAGGGATCGGGGCTGAAGTCGCGCGCGTTCATTTCGCCCGCTTCCCTGATCCTTCTGCTTCACTCAACACGCGCCTTGGGTCTGCTTCCGTTTTCTTGCCATTCACCAACTCTCCATCCGCTATTGTCAAGTGACGCGTAAAGCGCGGCTTGAGCGACTCATCATGAGTCACCATGACGATTGTTTTGCCCTGCTCAGTGACGAGATGCTCGAAGACTTCGAAGATGTGATCTGCTGTAACAGAATCAAGACTGCCTGTAGGCTCATCCGCGACCAGGATAGGCGGATCGTTTGCAAGCGCGCGTGCGATGGCAACGCGTTGCTGCTGTCCGCCCGAAATGTACGCGGGGAGTTTATCGGCGTGTTCTTCGATCTCAACGAGACGAAGCAACTCGAGCGCGCGTTCGCGCGAGCGCTTCGGGTGATACGCGCCGCACAAGTCCATCGGCAACGTGATGTTTTCAATGAGCGTGAGCATTGGCAATAGTTGAAATGATTGAAACACCACGCCCAACGTTTGCCCGCGCCACAAAGCGATTTTATCTTCATTCATTGTATGAACCGAAATCGATGAACCATTTGAGTTGACAATGACTTCGCCCGACGTGAGATGATCCACACCTGTGATCATGTTCAGCAAAGTGGATTTGCCTGCGCCCGATTTACCGATAATGCCAACGAACTCGCCGGCGCTCACCTGCATGTTAATACCCTTGAGTGCGTCGAATTCGCCTGCTGCAGTGGAATACACCTTCACCACGCCGCGCATTTCGATTAAGGATTGAGCAGATGTTTTGGATTGCATATTTTGTTTTGTCGCTTCGAGTCTTCGAGAATCATACCCGACCAAGTATTTTATGAATTCATTGTACCTCCATCATCGTTTTGTGACAAATTTCCTAATTTTGTACTTATATAATGATTGATTTTTACTAAAGGCAGGCAATCTGCAAGTTGCAGGTCAAAAATCACCTTCGGGGCTATAATAAAAATAATCACTCAGAGGAGAATATCATGTCCAACGTCTACGAATCGAAACACCCGCTGGTCGCCCACAAACTTTCCCGCTTGCGAGATAAACACACAGAGCCGAAGAAATTCCGTGAGTTCGTTCGCGAGATTGCAGCGTTACTGGTTTACGAAGCGACTGCCGATCTAGCCACGATGCCGCGTGAACTTGAAACGCCGCTGGCGAAAATGGAGGGCGCAGAACTCAAGGAAAAAATTGGTCTTGTTCCCATCTTGCGCGCAGGGCTTGGCATGGTCGAGGGGATATGGGGATTGATGCCCAGCGCGGAGGTCTGGCATATCGGTCTTTATCGCGATGAACATACTTTGCGTCCCGTGGAATACTACAACAAGCTTCCGCTCGAACCGACTGTATCGGTTTGCCTAATTCTCGACCCGATGCTGGCAACAGGAGGCTCGGCAACTGCGACGGCGGATGTTCTCAAACGATGGGGTGTGAAGAAGATCAAATTCGTTGGGCTCATCGGCGCACCTGAGGGCATCAAGTTAATGCAGGAAAAGCATCCCGACATTGACATCTATCTCGCGGCGATTGACGATCATCTCAACGAACGCGCCTACATCGTACCGGGTCTTGGCGACGCGGGGGATAGGCAGTTTGGGACGGGGTAGGAATTGGAGATTTAGAGATTGGAGATTATATGGCTTATAACTTGAAACTGGCTGAAAGGATTAGAAACAAATTGGAGGGAGTCCCATTCGTTGAAAAGAAAATGTTTGGCGGGGTTGGTTTTCTGTTGAACGGCAATATGGCTTGCGGGGTCAACAAGAATGACTTGATCGTGCGCGTCGACCCTGAAAAACATAGCGCGCTTCTCAAGAAATCACACGCGCGTCCCTTCGACATGACAGGCAGACCGATGAAGGGCTGGCTCGTTGTCGAAGCGGATGGATGCAAGACGGATAAGCAGTTGAGCGTGTGGGTCAAAGAAGGTGTGGGATTTGCGGTGACGCTTCCAGCGAAGTAAATCGGGATATGAAAGCCATGCTCCTGCGCGAGACCGCGCTCCTATCACAAAACTCTTCGCCTCTTTTGCTTGCCGATATACCTGAACCAGAAATCGGCGAAGATGAAATCTTGATTCGCGTTACGGCTTGCGGGGTGTGTCACACCGAACTCGATGAGATCGAAGGGCGCATGAAGCCGCGGCTTCCAATCGTGTTGGGGCATCAGGTGGTTGGAGTTGTGGAAGAAAGCAGGGGCGACTTAAGTCGCTCGGCAGCGACTGAAGTCGTTACTACCGTTACTACGGGGCAACGCGTGGGCGTCGCGTGGATCGCCTCCGCGTGCGGAAAATGCAGGCATTGTTTATCAGGCAATGAAAATTTATGCGCGGAATTCAAAGCGACAGGACGCGACATCAACGGAGGGTATGCGGAATATATGAAAGTCCGCGCGGACTTCGCGCACCCCATCCCAGATTCAATTACAGACTCCGAAGCCGCGCCGTTGTTATGCGCGGGCGCGGTCGGTTACCGCGCGTTGAAGTTGTGCAATCTGCACGACGGTCAATCCTTGGGCTTGATGGGATTCGGCGGGTCGAATCATATTGTGTTGAAAACTGCAAAACATAAATTCCCGAATTCGCAAATTTTTGTATTCAGCAGGAATCCTGAAGAGCGCGAATTTGCTCTCTCGCTTGGAGCCGCCTGGGCGGGCGCGATTAATGAGACTCCGCCTCGGGGGTTGGAGGCGGTCATTGACACCACACCAGTTTGGGGTCCAGTCAGTGAAGCGTTGAAACATCTAAATCCAGGTGGACGAGTCGTCATCAACGCCATCCGTAAAGAAGAGATTGATAAGGAAGTCCTGATGAAGTTGGATTATCCGTCGCAGTTGTGGATGGAGAAGGAAATCAAGTCTGTTGCAAACGTGACTCGGCGGGATGTCGGCGAGTTTTTGCAGTTGGTGGCGGAGGCGAACATCAAGCCCGAGTTTCAAGAGTATGAATTGAAAGATGCGAATCAAGCATTGCTTGAAATGAAACAGGGTAAAATTCGGGGAGCGAAAGTTTTACGTGTCAACTGATTGGAGGCGAAATGGGTAAAACGGCTGAACTTAAAACCAAAGTGAATGACGCAAGCGTGCCAGGCTTTCTAAACAGCGTCGAGGACGAGCAAAAACGAAAAGACTCCTTCGAGATCTTGAAGATCATGACGCAGGTCACGAAAGAGGAGCCGAAGATGTGGGGATCGAGTATCATCGGGTTCGGGTCGTATCACTACAAGGGCGCGAGCGGGCGCGAAGGCGACTGGATGCAAATCGGCTTTTCGCCGCGCAAACAAAACCTGACTTTGTATCTGATGGGAGGTTTGAACGCGCGCACAGACTTGTTAAAAAAACTTGGCAAACATAAAACAAGTACGGGTTGCTTGTACATCAAGAAGCTAAGCGATGTGGATGTGAACGTGCTGAAAGAACTGATGATGGAATCGATTAAGGCGATGAAGAAGCGATCGTGACCACTGAAAAAGACCCCGAACGCAACGAGACAAAACACCTGCATAAATTTTCAGACTTCCAGGGCAAACGCGTTTTGGAGATCGGCTGCGGTGAGGGACGGCTGACGTGGCAATATGCGCGCGAGACAAGCGGCGTGATTGGCATTGATCTGGACGCGGATTCCCTGCGCGTGGCGACCATTGACAAGCCGTCGGACATGCTGAAAAATGTTTTGTTCAGCAGGGCGGATTCGATCCGACTGCCGTTTTCGAAAGAGACATTTGATATTGCAATTTTAGCCTGGTCGCTCTGATGCATTACGCAGGAGGGTATGGTTCATGCCCTGAATGAAATCCATCGCGTGCTGGCGCGCGGCGGCACATTGATTGACTTGCGCCCTCTTGTATATCTTGCGCCTGTGGAGGTCGCTTCGATACGTGAGATTCGCGAAGCAGGGCACGTCAGTCAACTGCCCGAGGATCTGGAGAATGATGAAGCCGCCGACCGATCCATTGCCGAGGCGGCCTCACAAAACTGGTTTACTCACGAGCAGGAAGACTTCTTTCCATTCTTTTACTACTGGGATTCGCCCAAGGAAATGCAGGAATATATTGAAGAAGAATGGGCGGACTTCATCACCATCGATGAAGACGTGTGGAAGAATATCCGCTCGATGTGGGCGGTTGCAGATGCGGACGCGCGTTTGCGAATGAAGTTGAAGATGTTGATCGCAAGATATAGGAAATTGGAAAAATGAGAGTCGTGTTATAAGTACGCTAAGACAACCAGGAAAGGATAAGCCGCCATGTGTGACACCCTGATCGCGACCAAACAAGCTACCGCCGACGGTATCGCCATCTTCGCCAAAAATTCCGACAGGCAGCCAAACGAGGGGCAACACTTAACCCTGTTGCCGGCCGCAGACTACCCAAAGGGCGGCAAAGTCAAGTGCACCTATATCGAAATTCCGCAAGCCAAACATACTCATAAAGTCCTGCTCTCCAAACCGTTTTGGATCTGGGGCGCGGAGATGGGCATCAACGAACATGGCGTGGTGATTGGCAATGAAGCAATTTTCTCGAAGATCTCCGCAGATAAGGAGGGCAAACTTATCGGCATGGACTTGCTTCGTCTTGGTCTGGAACGCGGCTCCACAGCCCGGGAAGCGCTGGACATCATCATTGCATTGCTGGAGGAGTTCGGGCAGGGCGGCAACTGCGGCTTCGCGCACGAAATGTATTACCACAACTCGTTCATCATCTCCGATCCAAATGACACCTGGGTGCTGGAAACCGTATCCAAACAATGGGCCGCCCGCCAAGTCAAAGACGTGTATTCGATTTCCAACTGCCTGACGATCTCTCATCAATGGGACATGGCATCCAAAGACCTCGTCGCGCAGGCGGTCCAAAAGGGCTGGGCGTCATCGCCGCAAAAATTCGATTACGCAAAAGATTATTCGGACTTCATCTACACCACCTTTGCACGCGGTCGTATGCGCCGCGCCGCGACATTCGGTGAAATGGAAGAAGAAAAGGGCAAGATCGCAATCACAAATATGATGAGCCACCTGCGTCTTCACGGATCGAATGATGGCCAATCCTTTGCACCCCAAAGCGGACTTGCCACCATGCATGTCTGCATGCACGCGGGCTTTGGTCCCATCCGCACAGACCAGAGCACTTCATCCATCGTCGTTCATTTGGATTCCAAACGAACGACCATCTTTGCGACTGGAACGTCCGCGCCTTGCACGGGAATTTTCAAACCTTTGTGGATGGACGCCTCTCTTCCCGACCTCGGGCCTGATCCCGCGGGAACGTACGATTCCAAATCTTTGTTTTGGTCGCATGAACGCCTGCACCGCGCCACCCTGCAAGATTACGAAACGCGCATTGCCGCGTATCAAACCGACCGCGACGCGCTCGAAGCGGAGTTCGTCGAAGGCGCGTTGAAGATGCGCGATAAATCCGCGAGCGAGCGCGGAAAGTATTCCGCGGAATGTTTTGCAAGAGCCGCGGAGGCTGAAGCAGAGTGGCTCCAACGCGTGGAAAGTATTCCGGCCCGTCCGAAAAACGCCTGGCTCTATAACCGCGCCTGGAATAAATTTAATCACGAAGCAAAAATGCCTGAGCATCAAGGTTGATTTTCCACACCATCACAAATCGAATTCCGCCGGGTGCGTGCGAAGATGTTTGCGAGATGGAAGGCGTGAAGGACTATGACCAAGTCTCCTTTCCCCAGGATCACGCGCCGTAATTTCCTGCAGATCCTGTTTGCAACGGGCGCAGGCGTGCTTGGGGCAGGCCTATTGCGCGCGCTCAATTCCACGTCCACTGCTTCGTATTCCGGTCTCATCAAAAACATCGTTTTCTTCATCCAAGAGAATCATTCGTTTGACAGTCTGTTCGCAGAGTTCCCCGGCGCAAACGGCAAATCTCCAGGAAGGCAATGTACTGACTCCCTGCCGAAAGATCCGCCACACAAACATCGTGATGCCTTCCAACTTGATGGCGCAACAACCGAAGATGCAAGATGCTCATATACAGAAGCGGATGCATCCAACTACTGGAAAGTTGCGCGCGCCTTCACCTTATGCGATAACTACTTCAGCGACGTGCGCGGCACGTCACACTCAAATTTTTTGATGATGATCGCCGGGCAATCGCCTATCGTAGATCCGCCGACCCCATCTGATGTCTGCCCCGACTTCTGCCTGGATATTGAGGTGTTACCTCACCGCCTCGACGCGCGCGGCTTGACTTGGCGCGACTACGGAGGAATTTTTACAAGCATTGAAAGTTTGGTCGGGCGGCCCGAAGTGATGGACTATCGTGATGAGAAATTCTTCGAAGATGCCGCGCGCGGAACTTTGCCGAATGTCGCCTGGCTCAATTCGGGATTTTTGCATAACGCAGATGCCAAGAGCGGACACCCACCTTCGAGTCTATGCGTCGGGGAAAATTATGCAGTGAGCGTACTGAACGCGGTGATGAGCAGTCCGCAATGGGTGACGACCGCGCTCTTTTTAGTTTGGGATGAGTGGGGCGGCTTCTACGATCACGTCGAGCCGCCCATCGTTGAAAGATGGAAGGATGGAACACCATCCCGTTACGGGCGTCGGGTACCGTGCCTTGTGATTAGCCCCTATGCGCGCGCCAGGTATATATCCCACACGTTCCACTCACATGTGAGCCTGCTTCGTTTCGCGGAAACGATCTTTGACCTGGAACCATTGACCGAGCGCGACGCCGAAGCCAGCGACATGCTGGACTGCTTCGATTTCGATAAGCTGCCCATGACTCCGCTTTCTCTTTTACCGCGTCAGTGTTCGATATAGGGCCATACTTTCAACAAAAAAATTATGCCCAGGAGTATCCCATGACAAATGTTTCAAACATCTATGGAATAGTGATCAACGCTGCGCCCGAAAAAGTCTTCGCTTATGTCTCGGATCTAACGCGCCATCCCGAATGGAGTGGCGGCAAGTTGAGGATCGAATCGCTCACAGCGGGACCCGTGGCTGTTGGCAGTCAATATAAGTCCTTTGGCGAAGTGGCAGGACAACAGAATCGTCCGAACGAACTGCGCGTGACTCAATATCAGTCCCCGACCCACTTCACGTTCACCGCACAAGACCGTGATTTCGGTGAGGTCACCCACGAGTTTAGATTCACGCCCCAAGCTGGCGGGACTCTAATGGAACGCACCATAAGCATGAAGATGAATCCCGTGATGGCGTTCGCGTTCAAGTTGTTTATTCGTCCATTGATCGGTCAGCCGATGATGGACAAGGCGTTCGCTAGGCTGAAGGCGAAATTGGAACAGGGCTAACGAAAAAAAGATGGGTTCCCAGGAAATTCAACTCTCTCACAACCATCAAGTTATTGTTGACCGCTTCGTACAAGTCTGTCAGGCAGACGAACGTATTCTTGCCGCGTTTCTGGTTGGCTCTTACGTGAAAGGCAAACCTGACATACACTCAGACCTTGACCTCTTCGTGATTATAGCGGATGAGGCTTTCGATGACTTTGTTTCCAAACGCGAGTCTTTTGTTCGATTGCTGGGCGAGCCGTTGTTTGCGGAAGACTTCGACCTGTCAGATATTGTTTTCCTGATTTTTCCCGATGGCTTGGAAGTTGAACTTTCGTATGCACGCGAGAGTCAGTTGAATCATATATTCAATGAGCCATACAAAGTTCTGCTGGACAAGAAGAACATTGTGTCAATCGCTGCCGTCCCCTCGCGCGAATTTGACCAAGCCGAACAGACCGAGAAATTACGCCGCCTGATTTACTGGTTCTGGCATGACCTGTCCCATTTCATCACGGCAATGGGACGCGGTCAGCTTTGGTGGGCACATGGTCAGTTGGATGTGCTCCGCTCCATATGTGTGAATCTGGCACGGTTGAGAAATAATTTTTCAGATCCAGATGTGGGTGAGGAAGCCTATTTCAAAATAGAGAAAGTAATGCCTGTTGAAAAGTTATCGCCTTTGCGGGTGACATTTTGCCCGGTAGAGAAAAGTGCGATGCTCGAGGCTGGTTTCGTAATTGTCAATTATTACAAGGAACTGGCTGCTTCCCTGTCAAAGACATATGGAATAACTTATCCCGCAGGTCTTGAACGAGTGATGGATGAGCGTTTGGAGAAATTACGAGATTCACTTTCGTCTTGACCCGGTAATGTCAGGTGTGATTTAGATGACGGAAGAAGCTTGTGAGGAATTTCTGTTTGGCAAATGCGGTATGATGCATCTTCCTGCTACCAAATTGGGTTTATACTACCACTAGGTAGTGTCCCGTTTTGACGGGAAATCCAAGTCCCGCGCCACACCACTAACGCAATCCGTTGGGCGCAGGTCAACAAATTCTAAGGTGCTATTGTGTTTACTACATAAAACCAATTCGCAAATCGTCATCTGCCTCACCTCTGTGAACTGACAATTGAGGGAAGTGTATGGCTTATTGCCACACCAAGGAAAGTCCACACAACTGGCGACTCTATTCTTAACACGATTGTTATGCCAGCCAACAGTAAAGTGCATAAGAATGCTATTGTTCGGAGTTCCGATAGTGTAGCAAGATGGGGAATGGCGAGTTGGTTGGACTTATGGTGCTTTTTGCCCCTTGAATTAGCTTGAAAGCGCAACATCTTAGCCACTCCTGGACGTTGGTTCCTCTTGGCGGATGACATATAACACCTCTTTGCCTTGTTCGTCAGGTCAAATCGCTATGCACAAACTATACAACTTTTTCACTAGCCAGAAAAGAAACCTTTCATAACTTAATTATGAAAAGGGCCGACGTGGATGAGAATAAAGCGTTTCCCCAACCTCAGCGATTATCTTATACCCAAGTTAGGAAAGATTAGCGAAGCTAAAATTGCTAGCGGATGTGGCGTGTCCCAACCCGCTGTAAGTGCATGGTTGAATGGCTACGCACGACCCAGGCCAAGTCAAGTAGTTCATTTGGTTTCCAATTTTGGATTAGATATTTATGAAGTAGCCAATCGAGCCGGTTATTCCCCAAACGAAATTATCAAGCTTTATGAGAATCAATCAATCCCTACAGAGGATGTAGACTTTCTAAGAGATCAACTCAAACAGATTTATCATGTACGTATACAGGGCAGCCCTCAAGAGGCCGTAGACCTGATCAAAATCGCAAATGAGTGGGCAGTGGTAAAAGCAAACAAGGCACGTTCGTCCTCCTCGTTCTCGGAATTTCGCAGGTTACATGGGCTATTACTCTATGAACAAAGGATAGCCTTTCATGAGATAGCTTTGCCAGATGAGAGAATGCAGTTATTCACACAACAAGTTACTAATCAATTAAAATCTATTGCGATAGATTGTCCAAATGATATGTTTCCTGGGTTAATAGAACTTTGTTGGGGGGACACTTATTATATGATGGGGCGGCCACGGGCATCCATTCAGCCGTTATTAACCGCGCGTTTGCATTTCATTGACACAAAAAATATTGACCAGCAATTAGCTGCTCTGAGACTAATGGCCTTATCATATGCTTATGCTACACAAGGAAGGGAAAGGAAGGAGGATGTTATGAAAATCTCCAGGAACATACGAAGCTTAATTGGCGGGGAAAATGGACTAATAAGGAATTGGTCTTCGAGACACTTGAGGGATTGGGACGTTCCTTAGGTTTAGTAGGCTTGGAGGAAGCCAACTTAGTATTTGACGAAGCAAAGGCCATGGGCGTAAAGGCACCTTTCAGGCGTATCCAACTTCTAAGAAGTGAATTGATAGTAGCTCAGCACCTAGAAACGATGAATAAAAGCGTTATAGAACAACTGGGAAAGGATGGCCTAAGCTTAGCTGAAAATAAGTGGCCAAGACATGCGGAGCAAATTAGACAATTACTTATTAAGCTTCTAGATTAACAAGGCAGTTCTCGTTCTTCGCATTTCACCATATGCTCCAGAAACATTTTTTCAAAGAAACCATCCCTTCAACTCTGCTCAAGTAAGATGAGAAAGATGATTGTAGATGATTTTACATGAAACACTTAAATAGGCGCCCAACACAGCATCCACCGGACGGGGCTTCCCCCCGCTGGTAACGCCAGCCGTTACCCATCATAGGATCTTACAAATGCCTGTACATATATGGTCAAAATCACCTATAGAAATCGTTCAGATATTTGAAACGCGTCGTAAAGATCGCGGTCCTATTGGAGCACTTATGATGTGGGCAGTTTGGGGAGTTGAGACTCTCCACTACCTTGACGACTTGGACTACGAACATCATATCAGTCGCCGTAACAACCCACCTCATCATCCTGATATTAAAGATATTGCTCATATTCGTTGGGCAACGGTAACAGCAATTGCATCTTTAGATTTGTGTGCCGCTGCGCTAGGCAGAGAATATTGTGCCTGGAATAAAACTCGGGAACCTGATTTGCGAGACTTCGACCCGGCAAGCAATTTCACGACAACTTCTAAACGTCGTGCCATGCTTCCAATTCCCGCTCTCCATTGGGTTGATGGGGTTCTATCTGACAGTCGATATTTAGAAGTTCAGGGTGCCAGAAATCCCCTCACACATTCACGGTTACTCCGGAGTATCTTCCTTAATGAACCAACTAAGTTTCAAATATCAACTACCGGTAATGCTCTTACCGTGAGAGATTTAGTGACTCTCTCAAAAGATCTTGCAACTGATCAGATTAATTCTTTTCTCAAGATATTAGAAGCGTTATAATGTGGGTTGGCGACTGAGTTTAATCTTAATGCTAACGCAAACCGTTGGGTGGCTATTCCCGTCTGACCAGCAACAATCAACGTGATAAGGACACGTTATCATGTATAACCAACCGTGGGCAAGTGGGCCTGGCGAAATCTTACAACATGGTCTTTCGCTACTTCAAAAAGACACTGATAAAAACCGCCGCTTGGCTCTTTTGAGCATAGATAATTCGGTTGAATTGATGATGAAGACATATCTCAGTTTACCGAGACGAGTAATGGGTATTAATTTAAGCCGCAAAGATTACCTTGAAATTAGTGAAAGTTTCCCGCGTCTTTTAGATGCCATAGAACAACATGCGGCAGACAAATTAGGTGAGATAAATTTAGGCGAAATAGAGTGGTATCACAGATTAAGGAATGAACTCTATCATCAAGGAAACGGGCTTACTGTAGAGCGTAACAAGGTTGAAGTTTATGCAGAATTGGCAAAGCTTTTGTTCAAAAACCTTTTTGGCATTGATATTGAAATAACTGAGAGCGAAAGCACTACTCAAGAACTTATAGGTAAATTTCTGGCAACTTGGATTCAAGTAGAACGAAAAGCATGGGCGGCTTTGAACAAATTTCGTGACAAATCAGCCTTCCGAACTAAGCCCTCAATAAATGTCTTTAGTGAACTTATCGAGCTAAAGATTGTTGACCAGCCAACAGCACAAGAAATAAACGCCTTGCGGATATTACGAAATGGTGTTGTTCATGGTGATGACGACAGCATCAAAAAGCTATCGGCAGTTCACGTAGAGAAAGCAAACGAAATCCTTGCTATGCTCGATAAAATAATTGCAAGCAAGTAGCGTCTTTTAAATTCAACGCCGCCCAACACGGGCATGACCCCGACGCGCTCCGCTATCGCTCCGCGCGGGTTATGCCAGCCGGTTAGCCCTCTCAATCTGATCTCAGTTCACACAGGGTGAACGAACGCTAATGTATTGTTGCCGTAACCAGTTAGAGAAGTCATGCTACGATTTCTGAGTCGCAAAATGAAACTCTTCCAGAAGATGGCGGTCCCCTTTTTGGGGATAGTGGGCGTTGCACTTGCAATAGCTCCTGCCTTGCTCTTCATCCCATCACCACTTACTATTCCCCCACTCCCTATACTGATTTCAATTGCTTGGGCACCTTTAGCTGGCTGGGCTGTTACTTCTGCATGGTCTAAAGCTCTGCATGAACAAGCCGCATTCCTCAAGAATTCAGTGGACTTCGAGCATGGGGTAAAACGTGATGTGCAAGAGTCCGAAGCCGGACGAGTAGACTGGATTCCCGGCTGGATAGGATTCTTCGAACGCGCTTTATATTCGTTGCTCATTGGCTTGGACGTAGGCGGAGGTGCGGCCTTTATCGGAGTTTGGATCGGCGTCAAACTGGCAGGAGGATGGCAGAGTTGGAGTAAAGGTACAACATATGGACGTGCTACATTCGGCATAGGTCTGCTTGGAAACGCAATGTCTGCTCTGTTCGGCGTCGTCGCGGGCTTGGTCATAAGAGCTTACGTGCGTTCACCTAACCCTTAGCGGGCTAAACCCGCCATGCAGGCGACGCGCTGCGCTTGCGGCTGCATGGGATCATTATCCCACATCCACTCCTGTCACGCGCGCGAGCAACTTATGAACTAGTGCGGTTGGCAACACCAACACAACATGCACCGCCCCGCTCAAACCAAAGATTACCGCGACAGAACTCAAAAAATTACTTACCAACGGGGCGACGTTAACCGCTTGAAACCGCTTATCACGATTGGAGTCCGGTCTGAGAATAACGAATAGGTGTTTTTCATCAGTGATAATGGCATGGATGTGGAGCAACTTTTTACTTTATGCTTCCAAAAGACCAGGGGGTATTTATAATTAAGACATAACATGAAATAATGGAAGAAAAAATCCCATTCGCGTAAAAGGAGTTCAAGATGAGCGGAAAATTATCAGGCAAGACGGCATTGATCACAGGAGCAAGCGCAGGTATCGGCTGGGCAAGTGCGCTGACATTGGCAGGAGAAGGCGCAAACCTGGTATTGACCGCGCGGAGGCAGGAACGCCTGACTGAATTGGAATCGACTGTACAGAAGGCTGGCGGAAAAGCCGTCAGTGTGATTGGTGATGCGCGGGAAGAAGGGACAGCAATACAGTCGGTCGAGGCAGCGACAAAGTCATTCGGCTCGCTCGATATTCTCATCAACAATGTCGGCATCGGGAATTACAAGAACCTTGCGGACACAAGCGCGGAAGAATACGACGATATGATGGATTCGAATGTGCGCTCCACATTTCTATTCACGCGACAGGCTGTGCCTGTGATGATCAAACAAGGCTCAGGCACGATCCTTATGATCTCGTCCATGGCGGGCATCTATGGTTTTGGCGGTGAGGCTGTTTATTGCGCGACCAAGTTTGCGTAGGTAGGTTTTGCGCAGGCATTGGATAAGGAACTGCGCCCGCATGGAATCAAGGTCGGCGCAATCTGCCCGGGTGGAGTCAAAACCGAATTCGCGCTTGGAAAAGGTCGCACGGAACAAAGCATTGCGCAGTCAGGCATGCTAGACCCGGAAGATGTGGCTGGCGTTATTTTGCTGGCTTGCACGCAATCCCCGCGCGCAAGGATCGTTGAAGTGCAAATGCGCACGATGGATGAAGCTCTAACTTAACTATAACAAGTCAAAGGAATCACCGCGAAGACTGCAAAGAACGCGAAGTTTTTTTGATGGTTTTCTTTGCGATCTCCGCGTGCTTGACGGTTAAAAAATCAAGGTACGAAGATAAAATGACAACTGTGATTGTCCCAGAACGTCCCGATACCCCCGACGCGAAATTGCTGATAGATGAACTCGAAACGCAGCTTGCCCCGTTTTATCCCGCGGCAAGCCGTCATGGATATAGTGTCGAAAAACTCATCGAGCAGGGCGTCATATTTTTTGTCACGCGTCGGGATGAAATCCCGGCGGGGTGCGGCGGCATTCAATTCTTTGGCGCGGAATACGGCGAAATCAAACGCATGTTTGTGCGTCCGCAGTTTCGCGGGTTGGGATTAGCCCGGTTGATGTTGAATCATTTGGAGATGCAGGCTCGCGAACGCAACATCCACCTCCTGCGATTGGAAACAGGCATTCATCAAAAGGAAGCCATCGGTTTATACGAGCAATGCGGTTTTCAAACCATTCCGCCTTTTGGCGAATACGTCGAAGACCTGTTGAGTAAATTCTTCGAGAAACGGATCAAATGAATAAAATGGATATGATAACGAATTTATCAATATCAGAACTGGAAGTCGGGTTGGAACACATCCGCCAATCGCCGAAGGATCGGGGCGAGTTGCAGATGATCGTGATCCGCCCAAACATTGACGAACGCCAAATCGTGGATGAAGGTACGCTTCATCCTCACTTCGGCTTGGTCGGTGACACCTGGCAGGCGCGCGGCTCCGGGCACACGCCCGACGGCTCGGCGAATATCCATGCGCAATTGACGATCATGAACGCGCGCGTGATTGACTTGTTGGCGCAGACTCAGGAACGCTGGTCACTGGCAGGGGATCAATTATACGTGGACATGGACCTCAGTGACGACAACCTGCCTGTGGGAACACAACTTGCCATTGGCTCCGCCATTATCGAAGTCTCCGCCCAGCCGCATAGCGGATGCAAAAAGTTTTCGGATCGTTTTGGCGTGGACGCGCTGAGGTTCGTCAATTCACAGGAGGGGAAGCGACTCCATTTGCGCGGGATCAATGCGCGAGTGATTCAGGCTGGAGAAATTCGAGTCGGTGATGTGGTGAGGAAGATTTGAAATCATGGAACAAATCATACATTGTACGGCGACAAACTTGATGAGTTTTTTGTGAAAGCATGAAAGAGGTATGGGAAGATTGAAACTGCGCCCAGACCAATGATCACTGCAAAAGACACCAGGTAAAAATATCGCGCAGTCGAATTTGAATTCGGCATAACTCGGAAGGTCTCGTGGGGTTAACTGGGTGTCGGGTTCCATATTGTCTTTCGAGAGGAGAAATCTATGACACAACAAGTACGCACATTTGCACGCGGGGCGCTTTGGGCTTTGCCGATCTGGGCGGCTATGCTGTTCTTGGGCACGTTCACGCATCAGCCCAATCCCCAAAAGGACCTCGCCGGATTTGCTGCATACGTAACAACCACGAGTTTTCTGTTGTCCCATCTGATTAATAGCATTGCGGGCGCGGCGATTGGTTCGATCGGCGTTGTTGGATTGACGATGTACCTGCAGGACTCGAAAGCAGTGGGAAGAGCGATAACCGGAATGGTTGCCGCAGTAGTCTCTAATACCCTCGTTGCCTCAATATTCGGCGTCGCCGCCTTCGCCCAGACTGCCATGGGGCGGATGTTCCAGGCAGGACAGCAGAACGCGCTCGATTTCTACAACCAGATCTACAATGATACTCTTTTTGGCGTTGCGCTTGTGGCTCTTCTATTATTCATGATGGGAGGCTTGTTCATTGGGAGCGCCATTGCCGCGTGCAGTTTCTTTCCGCGCTGGACGGGGTGGGCGTATGCAATCAGTATTGTTGGCTTCGTGCTAAGTACCTTTCTCCTGGATATCGGTCAGAGCATTTCATCGGCATTGCTCTTCATAGCGACTGTCGCTGTCGCATGGAGCGCGGGCAGAGAGGCTCACATATAAAACAGCAGACGGGGATTTCTTATTTAACCCACCTTAGAGAGTGTTTTGAAAATGGTCGGGTAAACTTGTTGGTGTGAAGAGACAAGC
>CAZIYY010000100.1:0-3570 GCA_964543585.1 uncultured Anaerolinea sp.
AGGCTTTGCATTTCCATATTGTACTTATCGGCTGCTTCGGCTAGGAATTGACGAGCCTGCTTGACCTCGACCTCGGCGCTCTTCAACCAGCGCATTCCGCGCCCCAGATAGGCGATCATCTTATGCCAGCTGCCTTCAATCACATTGAAGACGGACTCAAGTGTGCGTTCGACCGCAGCCGCAGCCACCAGCACCGGCGCCAGAACAAGCGTCAGATTAGCGCCGGTCTCGAGTTTCGAAGCCTCTGCATTCTCAATCGGCGCGATGAACAAAACCCAGCCGATCAATAGCAGCCACAGGAGCCCAACCGCCGTGATCAGGACGCGAAACCATCTTTGTGCCTTAAAGAATTGCTCCCGCTCGGACCAGGTTGGCATACCACCTTGTACAACGGATTGCTCACTTTCAGTGCTTTTCATGTTAGGTCTCCTTTATCTGAGTCTTTATGGTAGAAAATTTAGGAAGAACGCATTACTGATCCCTACACATTACACCAACAACCTCAACGGCTCTTCTAAATATTTCGCCAGCATTTGCATGAACTGTGCCGCCTCCGCTCCGTCGCTGACACGATGGTCAACAGAGACAGTGGCTTTCATGCGCCAGCCTACTTTCAACTCGCCACTTTCCACAACAGGCACTTCTCTTGCAGAACTGATTGCCAATATCGCAGCTTCGGGTGGATTGATGATGGCGATAAAATCTTCGACATCGTACATTCCCAAATTGGATGTGGAGAATGTCGAGCCATCCACATCATCAGGTTTGACTTTGCCTTCGCGGGCGCGTCCAGCCATCGTTTTGACTTCACCAGAAATTTGGCGCAAGGTCTTTTGGTCGGTGTCTTTGACGACGACGGTCATCAAGCCGCCAGGGACGGTGACTGCTACGCCCACGTTGACGTGTCCGAATTGGGTGACCTCAGTGCCCTTGATGGTTGCGTTCAGGTTGGGGAATTGACGTAACGACAACGCCACACCTTTGAGAACAAAGTCATTGACTGATACTTTTTCGTTATCGGGCAGATATGCATTGACCTGTTTACGCATGTCCATCAACGCGTCCATTTTGTATTCGTGAGTCACATAGAAGTGGGGGATGGCTTGCTTGGACTCAACGAGTCGGCGCCCGATGGCTTGGCGGAGTTTTGTCGTGGGGATGACTTTGTCGTCGTAGGAAACGATGACGGGTGTTGTTGAAATGGGAGTCGAAGGTCGAACGTCGAAGGTCTTTCCGCTTGATAATGCAGATTCGACATCCTTGCGGACGATGCGTCCGTTCGGACCTGTGCCTAGAAGATTCGCAAGATTGACATTGTTGTCACGCGCAATCTTCTTCGCGAGAGGCGATGCTTTAACAGGACCAGTTTGAACGACGGCAACGGTCCGTTGAACAAGAGCAGGCTCGCCCTGAGTTTGATCGACACTTGCTCCTGGCGCAAATGCAGGTGAGGGTGTCGGCTGAGTGGGAGTCGCAGGCTTTTCATCCACAGACTTTTGACCCTTCGATGAGCTCAGGGCATCGCTTTCGACATTCGACAGTGTCTGAGTCGACGCATCCACTTTTTCACCCGCCGCGCCCACAATCGCAATCGGCGCGTTGACGGGTACAATCGTTCCCTGATCAACGATGAGTTGCAGGACAACGCCGCTGGCGGAAGATTCAACTTCGACGGTGGCTTTGTCGGTTTCGATTTCAGCGAGCACGTCGCCTTTGTTGATATTCTCGCCAACCTGCTTCACCCAGCGGACAAGCAAGCCCTCAGCCATATCAAAGCCGAGTTTGGGCATAGTAATTGTTTCAGCCATTATTCCAGGACCTCCTTCACCGCCGCGACGATATCGGTCACTTGGGGGAGCGCGGCTTGTTCGAGCGTGCGGTTGTAGGGAAGCGGGACTTCTTTTTGCGCCACGCGCAGGATGGGCGCATCAATATAATCAAATGCTTCTTCATAAATTCTACTGACAATTTCGGAGCCGACGCCGTAAGACTTCCAACCTTCTTCGACGACGACGGCGCGATTTGTTTTCTTGAATGATTCTAAAACGGGTTCCATGTCGAGTGGGCGTAATGTGCGCAGGTCAACGATTTCGGCTTCGATTCCATCTTTGGATAATTCTTCCGCGGCTTTCATCGAAAGTTCAAGACCTTTGCAGTAAGTGACGATGGTAACGTCCTTACCTCCGCGTTGCACTTTGGATTTTCCAATTGGGATCAGATATTCGCCATCAGGCACATCGCCTCGTACTTGATACATGGTCGCATGCTCGATGAATAAAATCGGATCATTCGACCGAATTGCCGATTTGAGCAATCCTTTGGCATCTTCTGGCGTCCCGGGCGATACGACCTTCAAGCCAGGGAAGTGCGCGAAGACCGCGTCAGGAGTCTGGGAGTGCGTCGCGCCAAGTTGACGCCCTCCGCCGCCGACGGCGCGAATCACCATCGGAAGCATGAACTGTCCGCCAAACATATAATGCAATTTGGGCGCTTGATTAACGATGTAGTCCATAGCGGAGAAGGCAAAGTTGATCGTCATCAATTCGGCGACGGGACGTTGTCCGGTCATTGCTGCGCCAATTGCCGCGCCGATGATTGCGTTTTCCGCAATCGGTGTATCCTTGATTCGTTCTGGACCGTACTTATCATAGAAGCCTTTGGTGACGGCATACGTGCCGCCCCAAACGCCGACCTCTTCTCCCATAATAAAGACTGCGGGATCGCGGTCCATTTCTTCTGATAGGGCTTGCGAGATTGCCTCGCGCATGGTGATTTTGGGCATAGAAAATCCTTTAACCACAAAGGACACCATGGGCACTAAGGTTGGACGAATGACAAACGAATAGCATTTCCTTAGATTTTCCTTTGTGTACTTCGTGTCCTTAGTGTTTAATTGTCTGTGTAAATATCCGCGTACAAATCTTCCATCGCAGGCTCGGGGGAAGCCTCGGCAAACTCAACAGCCTTGTTCACTTCCTCGTCCACGCGCTCTTCGATTTCATCGAGAGCCTTCGCGGTGGCGGTCTTCTTATCCAATAATTGCTTGCGGAAGATTCCAATTGGGTCGCTTTCCTCCCACTTCTTCACTTCGTCCTGGGTGCGGTATCGTTGTGGGTCGCCCATGGAATGACCCTGAAAACGATAAGTCACAATCTCCAAAAAGTACGGCTTGCTTTCCTTGCGGACAAAATCAATCGCCGTTTTCGCAGCTTCATAGACTTTCATTACATCCATGCCATCCACGCGTTCGCTCCCCATGCCATAGCCATCCGCCTTTTGGCGGATCTCTTCGACCGCAGAGGCGCGATCCACCGAAGTGCCCATGCCGTATTTATTATTCTCACAAACCCACAGCACGCGCAATCCCCAAGTCTTTGCCAAATTCAACGCTTCATGGAAATAACCAATATTCGTCGCGCCATCGCCGAACATGCAGATGGTGACGTTATCGTTTTTGGTGTATTGATCTCCTACTGCGAGTCCCGCGGCGATTGGCAAATGTCCGCCCACGATGGCGTGTCCGCCCCAAAAGTTTTTCTCCACGCTTGCCATGTGCATCGAGCCGCCCTT
>CAZIYY010000100.1:3580-18497 GCA_964543585.1 uncultured Anaerolinea sp.
TTTGACATGCCTGTTGACTTGCCGAGCAGTTCCGCCATTACTTGATTCGCCGGCAGTCCGCAGTTCAACGCCACGCCATGATCACGATAAGCGGTGATCACGCGGTCGCGCAGCTCACGCGCCGCGATCAAACCCGTGCTCACGGCTTCCTGTCCGATATACAGGTGCATGAAACCGCCGATCTTGCCCTGCTGGTACAATTCAGCGCCGCGTTCTTCCACGCGGCGGATTAAAACCATTTGGTGATATAAATCGAGTTGTTGTTCTTTCTTCATGGTTACTCCGCTAAGGTATCAACACCGCTGTCCCTGTGACGTTACTTTTTACAAGCATGGCATTATATCCCGAATTTATTGTAAAATAAACATATGAACTGGCTTACTGGCGGAAAGTTAGGCGAAGCGAAACGCCTCATCTCTCAACTTGCGGATGCGACCAAACGCGACCGCGCCGCGCAGGACTTGATTGGACTCGGCGCGGACTCTCTGCCTGCATTGCTGGATGCGCTTCAGACTCAAGACTTGAACCTGCTCCCGTACTATCAGCAGGTACTCGCCCGAATTCCTTCCGCCACGCCCGCGCTGACAAAATTACTTGCAACCGCGCATCCCATAATCCGTGGGCGCGCCGCTGAAGTGTTTGCCATCAGCAAAGATAAAGCCGCCGCCCCCGCGCTACTGGACGCGTTGCAGGGCGAATACTTTACTGTTCGCTCGCGCGCCGCGTTGGCGCTGGGAAAAATCGGGGATACAAAAGCAATCCCACCAATATTGAATGCGCTGAAGGATAAGGATGACGAAGTCCGCATTGCGGCATGTCTCGCGCTCGGGCTATTCAAAGACCCATCCACCTTTGACGACATCACAAATGTTTTGCTCGATGACCCAAAGATAGAAGTGCGTCAAGCCGCGGCGAAGGCGCTGGGGAATACTCAGCATCCCAAAGCATTGCCCTATCTGATGGAAGCCTTGCATGATTCCTTTTGGTGGTACGAAAGAGAATACGCGGCTGTGGATTTACTGCAAGCCCTTGAAAAGATGGGAGGCATGGCGGTTGATCCGCTGATCAAAGCCCTCGAAGATAAAGAGGGGACTGTCCGCAAATTTGCCGCAACACTGCTCGGCAGGTTAGGCGACGCGCGCGCCATCGAGCCTTTGGGCATGACGCTCTATGATATGCATCACGATGTAGGAAACGCGTCAGCGGAGGCATTGGTTCATTTCGGCGCGCCAGCCGTCGAGGTGTTGATCGGAGCGTTGAGTCATCCCGAAATGTGGATCCGAATCCATTCCGTTACTGCATTATCCAAAATCAAAGACCAGCGCGTCGCATCTGCCTTACTTCAAATGTTGAACGACCCTGAGCGCGAAGTGAAAAAGCAGGTCATCCTGTCGTTGGGAGAATTGAAAGACCCGCGCGCATTATCCGCGCTCCAGGAAATCGCCTCCAACCGCGCAGACCGGGAATTACACGCGCTCGCAAAGCAAGCAATGGATCTTATCAACTAGACCAAGCAACAGGATAGTGTTTGTGAAATCAGCAGATATCGACGCAATCAGTCCAAGCAGATCCACCGATAGGATTTTGGATATTGATATTCTGCGAGGCTTCGCCCTGTTTGGCGTCATTTTGGTAAACGTTTTCTATTTCAACGTTCCCGCCGCGTACTTCAGCGAATATTACAATCAATTCAACGATCCTCTTAATAGCGGACTTTTTCATATCCTCAATTGGTTTTTTACGGGAAAATTCTATCCGATCTTTTCCTTCCTGTTCGGATTGGGGTTTTCGATTCAGTTTTTGAAGTCCCGACAAAAAGGCGCAAATCCTTATACTTTTCTCGCGCGGCGTTTGACGATCCTGTTGCTTTTTGGATTGGCGCATATCATCTTCGTTTGGGAGGAGGATATTCTTTTCATTTACGCAGTGTTCGGCTTTGTGCTGCTCGCGCTGGCGGAGCGTTCGCCAAAATTCATTTTGGCTACAGCGCTCGTTTTATATTTTGCCCCCCACATATTCAATATCGCCAACATTTTTTTTCAGTCCTATGCGCATCCATCAGTGACGTTAGACTCGATCAACACTTACGTCAATTTTTATACAACCGCGCCTTACCTGCAAATCCTCCACGAACGCATCGCAATTTATCTCCAAAAATTCAGCCAGTCGGACATTTTGATCTCGCAACTGAATCGGCTGGCATTCTTTCTAATGGGGTTGTATGTTGGCAAAAAAAATTACATTGCCACCTTCGGGAAGGAATCCCGCTATTGGTTCAAGTTCTTGTTGATTTCATTATGCGTTTTTTTGGCCGGCTTTCTTGTGGATAAAATCTGGCTTAGGGATTTGGATAAATTGGGGAACCCCCCGTTTCTTCTCTCAATCCAGGAAATGGTAAATGCAATATCGAATCTGTTCCAGGTCTATGTTTATATCACTGGCTTCCTCCTGCTTCTAACAGTCAGCTGGATCAAGCCGTTTTTTGTGCCCCTGGCAAATATCGGCAGAACAGCCCTGACCGTATACTTGATGCACTCAACCGTTTTTTCATTCATATTTTATTCGTTCGGTCTAAAATTATATGGTTCGCTCATTCCAATCCAACTTTTCGCCATTGCCATCGGACTCTTTTTTGTGGATGTCGTTCTAAGCATCTTATGGCTGAAATATTTCCAGTATGGACCGCTCGAATGGATATGGAGGTCGCTCACTTATAATAAAGTTCTGCCGTTGAGAAAACGTGAGCGTTAAAGCGATTTGAAAATGAGTTGAAAGGAGAATCATGCAACGCGTCCATCTTTTACTGGCAGTTCAATCTGTCCTGGCAATTCTGGTTTCCATCAACCGTCTCGGCAGATGGACTCTCGGCTACGTCCTGCCCAATGAATTTCTGCGCTGGGTGGACTTGAACAACATGCTGGTTTTGCCGCTGATTAGTTTGGTGGCTTTCTATCTTCTCAAGAAGACAATCGAATACGACTCGCCTGCGCGTGAGAAGAGCGCGCATATTGCGTGGAATTTGGTTTTCATTGTTGGCTTGTATCTCACCGCCGCGAGTTATGGCGATCACGAGGTGACGAATTACCTTCATGTGCGTTTCTGTCTCGAAGACACAACGAGTGATTTATGCCGCATCGTCATCTTCAACGATGACGAGTTCAGTCATTGGATTTTCTTCACAGGATTTACGATGGTCAATGCTGCGCTGTTGTTCTTGCAAAACCTTTTTCCCTATCGCGAATCATTGACGGGTCGCGATGTTGGCTTGCTGGTCTTCAACGCCTTATTTTTGGGCGCCGGAATTCTGGCAAATCTCGGTTTTGAAGAGATTGGGCTGGATTTGTACGTAGTCGCCCTGCTTGCGATTCTTTCCGCGTATCTATTGTGGAAGTGCGGCAGGCAGCCATTGTTTGTCTATTACACTGCCGCGTATTGGCTGGGCTTGATCGCGAGTTTTGCCGCGCAGGTAATCAGATGATTCTTGCCAATCTCAATCGAAATGAGCGTGCCTGTTTACCATATGACAAGTGTGAGAATCAATCGCTATTTCTGGCGGAACACGTAAAATCCAAGCAACCGATTACTAAGGTTTGGTGTTTCCATATTCATAATCACCAGAGGAGAGAAAAATGAACATTTACCTGATTTGGTTATTTCGCATCATTCATATCGTGGCTGGCGTATTTTGGGTCGGCGGCGCGTTGATGATGACCTTCTTTATCGCTCCCGCCGTCGGCGCCACGGGAGAAGCAGGCCAAAAATTTGTCGGTCATTTAATGGGTAACCTGAAATTCAGCGCCAGGATGTCCGCCGCGGCTGGTTTGACCATTCTTGCAGGTGTGATCCTCTATTGGAACGACTCAGCCGGCTTTACTTCCGCATGGATGAATTCGGGCACGGGGCGAAGTTTTGGCGTTGGAGCGGGCTTCGCCATCATTGGCTTTATTTTCGGCATACTTCTCGGTGGCACAACCAAAGCCATGGCCTTGCTCGGAGCCAAAATGCAGGGCAAGCCTTCATCGGAGCAAATGGCACAAATGCAGGCGCTTCAAAAGCGGCAGGTTGCCTATTCCTATCTTACCTCTGCCGCGCTGCTCCTGGCCCTGATCGAGATGGCAACCGCGCGGTATTCTGTGTTTTAATCGAACGGGACCTCATGAAGTTCAAATTCGTCAAAGTCTTTTCGCCATTCTCTTTCTCGCGTTGTCGTTTCGGTTATTGTGGGTGGCCTATCACGGATCGCCCCGATTTGATGATTGAAGTATTGGAAAGATAAAAGCAGATTTGTTTGGAGAGCGCGATGAAAAGTATTTTCAACATTTTGCAGGATATCGAAAAACTGATCTATAAAGTCCTGATGTGGGTGATCCTCATCCCCAAAACGATTGTCCAGATTACACTCAACCCGACTTGGGCGATTGGATACGTCAAGGAAGAATTGGAGAAGGATGAAACACCGTTCGACGAATATATCTCCCCCGTCATACTTTTGCTTGTAGTCGCGTTGATTCCCGCGCTGGCTTTTAGTTTCCTGCCCTCATTCGGCGCCGCCATCAGCAGTCCCGCGCAGGAAAATCCCACTACTGATCGGATTTTGCTATTTGAAGCGCGGACTGACTTTAAATCTGCGTCAACTCAGATGGAGTATATCCATACATGGTCTGTTAAAAAAATAGGGGAGGATGGAGGCTCTGATGCCGTTTACGATGATATTTACAAGGAAATTCACGTTCCAGGCGGTGAAAAAAACCATATCGAGAAAATAGACAACAACACGGTCACGGATAGTTTCCTATATGCATTCCCTGAGTCCGGCGAGTATTACATCAATGTTCACGCGGAGAAATTTGATCCGAGGTCGGAGGACCGGCCCAGCGTGGAATCCTATGATGCAGTTTTGAAAGTGACCGTTCCGGTCAAGACCGAAGAGCAAATCGTTATTGCGAGCGTTGGCGCCAAAACCACGGCAGATATCGCGGAAAACCAGAGCATTGAGAGTTTCACGGCTCAGGTCCAGAAGGAAAAAACCATTTTCCTTGCCCTGGCTTTGATGTTGCCGCCTCTGTTGTTTGCCTTTGCAACAAAGATATTCATGGGTGAAGAGATCGGTGAGAATACTCTCAAGGAAAATTTCTACATTCAGTGCTATTACTTTTCCCCCCTCAGCCTGTCGATCTGGGCGACCTATTACGGCAGATACTTTTATACCGCAGATGTCTATTTATATAGCCGGGGCAATCTCCCCTTGCAAATATTATTCCTTCCACCGCTCATGGCTGGGTTATGGTTTATCAGAACCGAAATGAAGACCATCGCGCAGGAAAGAAAAACAAGCAGAGCCAAATCCATCCTGATCGTAGCCGTCTGCATCGCCCTGCTTGGCCTTGCGGCAAAGGTTATTTTTTCCTTCTCAGATTTTCAGGACAACCTGAGATTGTTTTCGATACTAGCATATCCAGTGGCTTCCGCTTTGCTGATAATGGCATTTGGCGTCGCCTGGTATAGAAGGCGAAGGGCGGAAGACAAAAATATAACTGTCGGAAATATTTCCTGGTTTGCCGCTACTGTCCTGGCATTAGCTGTGGCGTTGAATTTTCTGCCAGATGTTTTGTTCCCAACAACTCCACAGCAGATTGCTGCTGAAACCAGGGTTGTTCATCTACCCGGAGGCATAGAAACCCAGCTTGCTGAATTGGGATTGGGCATCGTAACTGAAGTTGCCGATTTGCCGGCAGGGACGGAAACCCAAATTGCTGATTTGGCAGCAGGCACGGAAACTGATGTTGCTGCTTTGCCATTAAGCACAGATACTTCAACTCCTGAATTTCAGGCAACTCAAATCATTGAACAACCCAGCCAAGCAGTTGTCCTTGAGACACCGACGGTCGCGCCCCAACCCTTTTACATCGAAGAATTTAACGGAGACGTTGCCAGTTGGTCCAACTTTATGACCAGCGGTGATTCGAGAATGGTGGAATCGGAAGTGGACCGTGGAAAATTATCCATTCACCTCCTCAAGCGGGAAGACAAACTGCCCTGGTATTATCTGATCAACGACTCATTCACCTACGCCGATGTTAAAGTCGAGGCTGTGGTCACAAATCGCGGAAACAACGCGAACGGGGTCAGCCTCATCTGCCGCTATAGCGACATTGGCTGGTATGAGTTCGTTGTTTCCAACTCAGGGACTTACACGATCTATGCAGTGGATATCAACGGCATTGTAAGACAAGGGTACAACGAGCTAAAAACCGGCGGCTCTGCGGCCATTAAAACGGGCCAGGTAACCAATGTCTACACTGCGGTTTGCAAAGATGGTGAATTGAGCCTCTTTGTCAACCAAACCCTGGTGCGAACAATCACTGATACAGAATTCAATTTCGCCCAAGGCAAGATCGGACTCGCAGTTTCATCCCCCAGAAAACTACCCGTCAATGTGGATATTGAAACGATAACGGTCAGCGAGCCGTGATGAAGTATACAAGCAGAAAAGAGCGATGGGCCCATAAAGGACCATCGCGCTCTTCATCCCTCCGCATTCATCCTTCATCCTTTTATATCACTCCATCCACACAGTTCGGTCTTCAAACGAAGGTCTAGGCGGATATTCACCGACGAACTCAGGGTGCCCGACATAAATAAACGCAACGATATGCTGGTCTGACTCAAAGCCCAGAAACTCTTTAACTTTTGCATCGAGCGCCCATTCGCCGGTGCGCCACTTTGCGCCAAGTCCCAATGCGTGCGCCACGAGCAAAAGATTCTGGCAGGCTGTCGCGACCGCGCAAATATTCTCGATCTCAAGAACTTTTGCTTCGGTAGGTTTATCCACGCCAACGGCAATTACCACAGGGGCTTGCAGGGGAGTCGCGCGGGATTTGTCAAATGCCTCTTGTGGGAAATCAGGATGATGGACTCGTTGCGAAGCAGACATCACATCCCCAAGTTTATTGCGCGCCCTGCCCGTCAATACCACGAATCGCCATGGTCTCACCTTATGATGATTCGGGGCCTGTACAGCCGCGGATAATAATTTCTCGATCGTCTCATGTGGCACGGCATCCTGTTTCACTTTTCCCTGCATGTGCCTGCCGTGTATGGCTTCGAATACGTCCATGATTTCTCCAATCTCTTGATACAATTGTAGCGCAAGTTCATACGGAGGCAATGTGAAAATCTTTTACTCTGAAACACATCGCAAACATGAACCGCCTTTTGAAGTCTTCGATGGCGGCCTGCGTGTGCCGTATCTTGAAAACTCCGACCGCATGGATAGGATTTTGAACGCGTTGCGCGAAACAGATTGGGCTGAGATTTTTGAACCGACGAATTTTGGACTCGACCCGATCCACGCGGTACATGATAAAGATTACATTGATTTTCTCGCTTCTGCCTGGACCGAATGGCTGGATTCTAAACCCCAGGATTCATCCACGCTTCTGCCTGCCACCTTCGCGCTTCGGCGTCAACCTCAACAAAAGCCGACCTCATTGTTGGGACGCGCGGGTTATTACATCATGGACTTAAGCGCCTGCATCGTGGAAGGCACGTATCAAGCCGCGCTGGCTTCCGCGAATTGCGCGTTGAGTGCCGCGCAAGCGGTTGCCGAAGGCGGAGAATATTCCGCGTTTGCATTATGCCGCCCGCCCGGACATCACGCAGGGAAGGATTATGCGGGCGGATATTGTTTCATCAACAATGCGTCCGTCGCGGCGAATTGGCTTTCATCAAAAGGGAAGATCGCGTTGCTCGATATTGACTATCATTGCGGCAACGGCACACAGGATATTTTCTATGACCGCGATAATGTGTTGACCATCTCCATCCATGCCGACCCGAATTTTGAATATCCACACTTCATCGGTTTTGCGGATGAGCGCGGCAGGGGCAGAGGCTTCGGCTTTCATCATAACCTCCCCTTGCCCGCAGGGACAAACGACGCAGCTTATCTTGTTGCGCTTGATCGCGCGCTGGAGTTGATCCGCGAATACAAACCTAAATATTTGATCATATCAGCAGGCATGGATATTTATGCAGACGATCCGCTGGGCACGATCAAAGTAACTACAGATGGGATTGGCGAAATTGGTAAACGCATTGCCTCGCTTGAACTTCCAACGGTGATTGTCATGGAGGGAGGCTATAATAATGATGCGCTCGGCGGGAATGTTGTTGCCTTATTATCAACTTTTATATAATTTAGTTCATGTCATTCTGAGCGACATTTGCACCGTCTCGAAGAGACAAGTGCAGGTGAGAACCCCTAGTGTGACGAGAGAAAGCCTTCGGTCGCGGAAGTGCTCTACCTCAGGCTGACATGACCAAAGGAGAATTGAAATGAAAATATATCGAGTGATTGTTCTTACCTTGATCGTATTATCGGCTTGCGCGCCCTCTGCTGAACAGCAAGCGACTCTCACTGCAACAGCCATCACAGCCACAGCCGCCGCATGGACGGAAACGCCAACCCCAACGCTGACATTCACGCCAACAGAAACTTTCACGCCAACGCTTACTCTGACACCCACCATTACGCCTTCCCCCACAATTTCGGCTACGCCGACTTTTGCCTTTCCAAGTGCAACAGTCAACAAGCAGGCGCATTGCAGATATGGGCCCTCTGTGGCTTACCTCCACGCGGCGGATTTGTTCCCCGACGATATTGGAACCGTGCGCGGCAGGTTTATTTACAGTAAATGGCTGTACGTCAAATTCGATAAACTCAACTATTTCTGCTGGGTCGCCCCGACTATTGTGGATGTGGTCGGAGACATTTCAAAAATAGAATATACAGAACTCCACTTGCAATCCATTGGGAGCAATCAATACGGCCCGCCGCACGGTGTCGCTGCCGTCCGGGACGGGGATAATGTTACGGTCAGTTGGGAGCAAATGGAAATGACAAAGGATAAGGATCGCGGCTATCTTTGGGAATTGTTCATCTGCCAGAATGGAAATTATATATGGTGGACAGACTCCTATCCCGAGCAATTCACCACCAGTTTCACGGTCAAGGACGAAGTGGGATGTCCTCAACCCTCCTCCGGAAAGTTATATACGGTTGAAAAGCATGGATTTTCCGAGCCCGCGATCATTCCCTGGCCCCCGCCGTAAAACAGAATTGTTTGGTATTTGAAAAGAAACTCCACATCGCTGTATTTACCAAGGTGTTAATCTCTGCGTACTTACTTTCTAAAAGAGGACACTATGTCAAAGCGATTGAAAATTATCTCTGCCCTGATCCTGATCGTTGTTATCACCGGAGTATTAGCTAATTGCGCGAACTTGGGTTCTCCTGGCGGAACGGTCACAATTGCAGTTGTAGAGGAAAATCCCACAAATGAAAACGGAGGGATCAATCCCCATTCCGCTTACGCGGGCGCACAGTTGGCAGTTGAACAGATTAATAAGTGGGGAGGCGTCGGGGGATTAAAGATCGTTGTGGAATCATATGCTGACGACAACAACCCCGGCTCTGCCGCCGAGATTGCGACGAAAATCGCCCAAAGCAACGCGGTTGCTGTGATCGGTCATTCTTCCATTGAGACTTCAAGATCAGCCACGGCGATTTACGAGCAAAATGGAATCCCGGTCATCGGTATCATCCCCGCAAGCGATGAATTGAACACTTCGCACTCTCATTACTTCACCATCTCATATACCGCCGAGCAGGAGGCGGCATATCTCGCGAATTACGTCATCAAAGTTTTGGATCAGGGCAAAGCGGCTGATGACAAGAGCCGACATAAGGTCAGTATCATTTACACTAGTGACGAATATGGAAAAATCCTAAACCATCAATTCACTAACACGTTCCATGGCTTAGGGGGGAAGATCATCACATCCCTAAGTGTTCAGAAAGACGAAGCAAGCATCGAGAAGATGGCGGGCGAGATCGCGGCATTAAATTCGGAGACGGAAAACCCTGGCACCATTTTTATAGCCACTGATGAAAAGACGGCCGCCAATCTTGTCATCAAAATGAGGCGCAAGGGATTGAACTATCCGATCATCGGCGCGAGCAACATGAGCGGCGCGGCGTTCCTGCAAGAAATCAACAAACAGGGCGAGGAAAAAGCCCAAAGCGGCTACTTCACCAGCGGAATAGTGGCAACGCGCCAGATCATGTTCGACTGCGCGAACGAACAGGCTGATTTATTTCGCGATAAATTTCAGGGTGCATATGAAAATGCCGAACCGAGCGATCTCACCACGAATGGATACGATGCCGCGCTGACGTTGTTCGCCGCCATTCAAAAAGCCAATCTCAATAATACGGATGTCAAGAGCGATCGTGACAGTCTCTATAATTCTTTGCTTGGAATGGATGGCCCACAAACCAGCTTGCAGGGACTCGCGGGCCGCATCTATTTCGACCCTGCGCGCAAGGCTGTTCGCGCGACGCGGTTTGGGGTATATCAAAACGGTCAAATGATCTCAGCCACGACTCAATTCGAACCGGTGACCAACCGGGAGCAGGCTGATAACAGCATCACTGTGAACGGCGAATATGTATATATGGTCCATGTGGTCTATGCGGGCATTGATGTCGTCAATATCTCTGAAATAGATATCAAAACGTCCACTTACAAAATGGATTTTTACCTGTGGTTCCGTTATCAAGCGGGGCTGGATACCACATGGATCAAACCCGATAATTTTTTGTTCATCAACGCGCAGAGCATAGACGATAGTTCCCTTGAACCGATCGCTCCCCCGGTTGAGGCAGATGGGCTGACGACTGTCACTTACCACGTGACAGGCACTTTCAAAAATCAATTTAGTTTTTACGAGTATCCTTTCGATATTCAAAGCCTGCCCATTCAGTTCCGCAACGAGAATGCCCCGTCGTCGTTCATTCAATATGCGGTGGACCGCCTGGGAATGCAATACACAAGCGACGCCGGTTTGGTCCAACACTTTAAGGACAACGGTGCGTTCAACGACTTGTATGGCTGGAACGAATACAACGCTCATTCAGAACATATTGCATTCTCCACCACCTCAACCCTGGGGAACCCCAAGAATTTCGACGGCAACGATACAACCAATTATTCCCTGATCAATTTAACGGTTGATATACGACGTGACTCCATCCAATATATTTTCAAGAGCCTCCTGCCGCTATTTATCACGCTGGTTCTTGCTTACATCACATTCTTCCTGCCCATAGGTCATTCAGAGCGACTCGCGGTCGGCTCCACTGCCTTGCTCACCACCGCTTTCTTCCACTTGAGCCTTGCGGATGCCCTGCCTGAGATCGGATATACCGTGGCGATGGAGTTTCTGTTCTACGCGTCTTATGCGATGTCGGCATTGATCGTCCTGCTGGAGACCCTGAGCATTCGCCTGGAGAAACAAGGGGAGGACTTGGAGGACGAAGCCGCAAAGCGGAAGATTCAACAGGGACGGCAAAACCTGAATAAGATTGGGCGCGTCGTCTACCCCCTGATCCTGTTTGCCGCTATGGGGGCAGGAGTCCTTGTTTATAACGGGAGCCTCCATCTTGGTCCGGAAAGTGCAACAGAGTCGAGGAGTCCGGTGAGGCAATTCGTGGAGAAGTCTGCACAGAAAGAGCAGGCTGGAAAGGATATCGCTGCGCCGGGCGCGGCTGGCAAAGTGACGCTTCACTTTAGCACATGGAGGCCGGAGGATGACGTTCAGTTCAAGATCATTTTGGATGCGTTCCATGATTATGCCCTGAAAGAGCATGACCTAGATATCACGGTCGGTTACGAACCCGTAATGAGCACCAATTACGATTCAATCCTGGGCCGCCAGCTTAATAGTGGCGAGGGACCGGATCTGTTTTACGTCCGCCCGTTTTCGGTGGATGGAACCATTGTAAGATTTTTGAGTCCGCTGAATGATTTGGATATTGCAGGGAATTACGAATCAGGCAAAAGCGCTCCCTGGCAGGATAAAGCAGGCAACTATTATGCATTGCCATTCGCTGGCGTTATACAGGCTGTCTATTACAACAAGGAAATTTTTGACAGGCATAATATGAAAACGCCGAGAACCTGGGATGAGTTTTTGCAGGCCACCAGGGACTTGCAAGAAAAAGAGAAAGGGGTTTATCCGATTGCCAATACGCTGAACGATGGCGAAGATAGTGAGATGTTCCAGAGCATCCTGGCAAACTTTGTCGGCGGAGCACGAGGGCGGCTGGACTTTACGACTACCGGGGGCGCGTGTTTCACAGACAGCCGCATCCTCAACGCGTTTGGCGCCATGGAACGTCTCAAACCTTACCTGTATTTGCCCAAAAACCCCGATGACCGTAAATCGAACAAGAGCAAGGACTTATTCTCCAAGGAGTATGCCGCCATGTTATTCGGCGGCTCATGGGATGTAAAATACTTTACAGACAAGAATCTGCCCTTCGAATGGTCGGTGTTTGCCGTGCCTGCGCCAAGCGGAGACCCAACTGTGATCTTTCATCCTGATTCAGGGATTGGGATCAATCGAAACGGCCAACACCAGGAAGAGGCGCGTCTTTTCCTGAATTGGCTGATGACCGATGAAGCTGTGAAATTGATGGTCGAGAATCTTCCTGGCTTCTACCCATTACGGAATAATATAGAAGGACAAAACGAGAATATCCACGCACACGAGTTCCTGCAATTTGCCAGTCAATATCCCACGGATGCGCGTTGGGCGGAAACAGAAATCTCTGATCACCACCCGGGTGCGCAGGATTTGATCCGCAATGCGTTGTTTGAAATCGCTTATGGCAATCTCAGCGCACGGGGAGCCGCAAACAATTTGCAGGACGGGCTCGCGGAATGGTATGAACCGGCGCAGACTTGCAAATAAAGCCTGACGCATCAAAAAAAGCTGAGGAGAATCCTAATTCCCCTCGGCTTTTTCCTTATTGTTTTCTTGTATGCTTTCTTGCCATTTGATTGAGCATCTGTAAGAGCTCCTGCATCTTTTCAGGCGCAGAGGTGTCTCCAGTTACTACGGTGTGTTTCCATTTTTCTGCTTCAACGGTGATTGTGTAAGAAAATTGATCGGACATCGCCAAATCGCCCATCAATTGTTCAGGCAGTGCGGCGAAGTCCAGGTCGTCGAGCAGTTTTGCTAAAGTGTGGGCTTGATCCTCGGGCAGGTCACCCAGCTCAAAGTCCGCGGCGATGCGCATTCCTGCGAATCCGCCTGTGCGTTCGAATTTGATTCGTTCAACGTCCATTTGGACCTCTCATTTCGCGGGCGCCGCGCCCAGGAGACGCAACAGCGTTCCCAGACAACCGGGGCTTGGTGGTGTCGTTGGGCCGCCGTCTACATTCAACCCGACTCCTGCCCAGCCATTCTTCACAGCCTGTTGTTCAAGGCTTCCTGCTCCAAAAAGGTTCCCAGCAACCTGATAGGTCTGGATTGCGCAGTCCTGGAATTTGGAACTGCTGGTTAGTTTATCCCGAAGGGTTACATACCATATCTGCCCTGCCTTTTCCCATGCGTTACCGCCAATTTCAAGTGCAGTCAGATAGAAGGCGTGGTTAGGGATTCCAGAGTTGATATGGACGCCGCCATTATCGCTGACCGTGTTGACATAATCCTTCATATGCGCGGGCTGCGGGTCTTTGCCCAGCACGGGATCGTCGTAGGCGGTGCCCGGCGCTTTCATCGAACGGATGCCGACGCCGTTCACTTTCGCTGTGAGCAGGCCTGCGCCTATGATCCAATCCGCCTGGCTCGCGGTCTGCTTCAATTGATATTGCTTGACAAGCGACCCGAACACGTCAGACATGGATTCGTTCAACGCACCCGGCTGTTGAAAGTATGTGAGTTTTGCTTCGAATTGGGTCACACCGTGCGTCAACTCGTGACCAATCACATCAATTGCGATGGTAAAGCGATTGAAGAGACGATCTTGGACTGGCTGGTCCTCGTCCCCGTCTCCATAGACCATCTGCTGGCCATCCCAGAAGGCATTGTCATAACCTTTCTGGTAATGCACGGTTGAGTCCAGGCGCATGTTGTTGGCGTCAATGGAGTTTCTTTGATAGATATCTTTATATAGATCGTAAGTTGCGCCACTGCCCTCATAAGCCTCGTTGACAGCTACATCCGCGGTGGGAGCCTCTCCTTCCTTTCGCACGGCCGTGCCGGGAAGATTCGATCCGTTCTTCGCATCGTAAACGATGCGCTCTTTTCCTCCTACCGCGGCAACCCGGAAAGTCGCGGCAGCAAAATCCGTCAGGGCTCGCCGCTGGCCGCGCATTTGCGCTGACGCTTTAATCGTGCTGATAGCCCTCCCTTTTTGCGCTTCTGTACCGTGGGTAGCTATGCCTTCCAGCATGTGCGGGGGGACAATACAATGGATTGGGTGATGCTTGTGCATGAGGAGTATCCTTTCCTGATGGGGGGCGGATTAGTCAAGCAATATCAGTATAAGTCTTTTTTCGTGAAATTTCAATGTGGATGTTCTGGTTTTCGAACGAAAGCTTAGACATTCTCTTTTTTGCCACGGATGGCACAGACTTGAACTGATTTTTAATTCTGTTGCGCGTTCTGCGCTAACCAGTTAATCACTTCATTTGCGTTCTCATCGGGCGGAAAGACCGGATAAAACACTTTCTCGATGTGCCCATCGCGAAGGATCAGGGTTAAACGTTTTATCAAAGTCATCCCGCCAACTTCAAAGGTGGGCAAGCATAAGGCGTGGACGAGTTCAAGTCGTTCATCACTGAGCAATTCAAAAGGTAAATGCAGCCTCTCAACAGCTTCGCGCTGATAATCTGTATCCTGGGCGCTTAAGCCAAAGACATGTGCGCCTAATGCCTGCAATTCTTGGTGATGATCCCTGAACGCGCAGGCTTGAGGGGTACACCCGCGTGCGCCCGGAATTTCATCCCAGCCTTGTGGCGGATCAATACCCGGACGGCCAGTTCGGGGATAGCAATATACGACA
>CAZIYY010000101.1:0-18408 GCA_964543585.1 uncultured Anaerolinea sp.
CCATCATGCTCCCAGGTGTGGAAGGCATCACTTGCGGGGGCTCTTCTGCTGATGGATTGAGGGTTGGTCTCGCTTCGCGGCTCACCGCCTCGAAATCATTTGATGCCGGTGCGGTGGCAGGCTGGTCAAATTGTTTCATCCAATCGGGCTGGTCATCTGAAGGTTGCTCGATAGGCGCAGACTGCGATGGCTGGTCAAGTTGACTCATCCAATCCGCCTGATCGTTTGAGGCGGGGGAAGAAGCGGGCTGATCAAATTGTTTCATCCAATCAGGCTGGTCATCTAATTGTGACGCGCTGGGGATGGACTGCTCAGGCTGGTCAGGTTGACTCGTCCAATCCGGCTGGCCGCTTGGCGCGGGAGAAGCAGCGGGCTGACCAAATTGTTTCATCCAATCAGGTTGATCATCCAATGGTGACGCGCTGGAGGCGGGCTGCGATGGTTGGTTAGGTTGATCCATCCAATCCGGCCGGTCGCTGGACGCGGGAGAAGCAGCGGGCTGGTCGGATTGCTTCATCCAATCGGGCTGATCATCCGATGGTTGCGCGCTGGGTGTGGGTTGTGCTGGCTGGTCAAGTTGACTCATCCAGTCAGGCTGACCGCTTGAAGCGGGAGGAGATGCAGGCTGGTCGAATTGCTTCATCCAATCCGTTTGGTCGTCCGACGGTTGCGCGGCAGGTGCGGGTTCTGAGGTCCCGCCAAACTGACTCATCCAATCAAGGTCGCTGCCTGAATCAGAAGCCGGTGACGGTGACAATTTTCCTGTGCCGATCTTGTTGATCCAATCGGGCAACACCTCTTCCTCCTCTGCGGCAGGCTGCGCAGCTTCCGTTGGCGCCATCGCTTTGACCCAATCCGGCATGTCGCCTTGCGCGATGGGCTGCGCGGGAGCAGTAGATTCTTGATTCCCGAATATGGGTTTGCTTTCATCGAACGCGCCGGTGGATTGACCCCAGCCTGCCGCGCGTAAAAAGTCCGGGATGTCGTCGTCGGGCGCGGCTTGACCCGCAGCGGAAGGCAGCGCGGGCATGCCCGCAGCTGGCAACGCACCGGAAACAGGAGCAGGCCCACCTGAAGTCTGATCGAAGGGTCGGGTCGGGGAAGGTGAAGTTGGGGGAAGCGTATCTGCGTAGGAATTTTTCAGCCACTCAGGTTGTTCATTGCGCGCAGTACCGCTCTCCAATCCGATCGCCTGCTCCGCTCTCCAATCCGACTGAACACCAACAGGCTGTCCATTCCAATCGAGATGCTCAAGGCTGATTGCCGCATCCAATACTTCGTTGGCTTGGAAGATGGTGCCGGTCACTTGCGCCGCGTAAGGATCGAGCTCAATCACGCGCTGGCGATAAACCTGCGCGTTCTCAGGATGCTCCGCGCCGAAGATTTCCGCAAGCACGCGGTTCGCATCCAGGCAGTATGGATAACGGCGCAACATCCCGGAGGCGGCTTCCGCGGCTTCGTTTTTTAGCCCGCTTCGATAACATGCGCGCGCCAATAACACCTGCATGTCACTGCGCCCCGGGTCTTCCTTCAAAACGCTTTTGATCTCGGAGATCGCCTGAGGATACAACTCGCCCTGCACGTACATGTGCGCCAGCGCGCCGCGCGTCATGCGGATGCGCGGAGGCTGGACGCCGTCGCGGCGTCCATACAGGCGTTGCAACTCGCCCTGGATCGCCGCATTGGATGGCTGGGTCTCAAAGGCGCGCTCCATGTGCCAGATGGCGTCATCGAGTTTATTTTCCTCGTCGCGGATAATACTCATGCCCACATTCGCCACGAAATCATTCGGCTCGGAAACGAGCACGCGCGAGAAGATATCCACCGCGTCTTTATAACGCTTGTATTCAAGATATATCTTGCCAAGCAGGCGATAGGTTTCGAGATGTTTGGGGAATGTCTTAAAAATATGGTGGCAGTGCGCGATCGCCTCGTCCATCTGGCCGCGCTCCATCATTGTTTCGATTTCGCGGTTATAAGCCCGCAAAGATACTTTCGCCATGAAGTTATCTGCTCCTGTATTAAGTATGCCCCATTCCCATAATTAATGCAAGCCTGAGAGCATTAAATCAGCGTATTATTCGTAAAACAAAGGAAGCCGCCCCACAGGAGAATCGCTAAATGCGTGCGCGCCGAGAACCACTTCACGGGCTTCCGCCAGTTTCGTTTCATCATTTGCATGGATGGTAAACAGCGGCTCGCCTTTTTCGATTTTATCCCCAACATTGTGATGGATGACGAAACCGACCGCGTGATCAATGGGATCGGATTTTTTCGCGCGCCCCGCGCCCAGAGTCACGGATGCTTCGCCCACGCTTCTTGCCTGGATTTGCGAGATGATTCCGTTTCGAGGAGCCATCACCACCTCCACATATTTCGCACGCGCGAACTTTGAGGTGTCATCCACATACGAAACATCACCCCCCTGCGCCTGGACGAGCACACGCAATTTCTCGAAAGCCGCGCCATCCGCAATGGACTTTTCCGCGAGCGTGCGCCCATCGCCCAAATCCTCTGCGCGGTCGCCCATTACCAGCAAATGCGCGCTGACATACAAACAATGTTCGAGAAAATCCGCTGGTCCACTACCCCGGAGCGTTTCAACCGCTTCAACAACCTCAAGCGAATTGCCCACTGCGCATCCGAGCGGCTGGTTCATATCTGAAAGCAGAGCCACAACTTCGCGGCCCGCCAGTTTTCCAATATCCACCATGAGATTCGCAAGTTCGCGCGCCTCATCGAGAGTCTCCATGAACGCGCCGAGTCCCGTTTTGACATCCAGCAGGATTGCCTGCGCGCCCGCCGCGAGTTTCTTGCACATGATGGACGAAGCGATCAATGGAATAGACTGCACCGTCCCCGTTACATCGCGCAGAGAGTAGAGTTTTCCATCCGCGGGGGCAAGATCAAGCGATTGGCCTGTGAGAACGATGCCTTTTTCTTTGAGTTGCTTCTTGAATTCTTCGGTTGTCAAATCCACGCGATAGCCTGGAATGGACTCCAACTTATCGAGTGTGCCGCCGCTGAAGCCGAGTCCGCGCCCGGACATTTTGCCAATGGGAAGCCCGCACGCTGCGACGATCGGCAGGACAGCGAGACTCGTCTTATCCCCCACGCCGCCTGAGGAGTGTTTATCAACGGCAAGATCAACCACATCTCTGAGATCAAGCATCTGGCCTGAGTGCGCCATCGCCAGAGTCAGGTCAGTTGTCTCACGCGCGGTCATGCCATTGAGCAGGACCGCCATTGCAAATGCCGAGGCTTGATAATCCGTCACATCCCCTGAGACAAAGCCATTGATGAAAAACCCGATCTCGCCACGAGTGAGTTCGACTTTATCGCGTTTTTTAATGATGATGTCTACTGCGCGCATGGGATCTCCTTGTTTTATTTATTTTATCCCACTTTGGAGGCAAGGGTACATTACAAGTAGACAGGGAAACAATTAAACACATACCATTCCCAGAAAAAGAAGTCTTGCCATATCGCGAACGAAGTCCTTATACACAGCCCATTGGGAGCGACATCCTCAATTTGATCGGCAATTGCGGGAACTATGTCAATGCAACCGATGATTCAGTTGACCCACTTAGGCGTGCCATTATTGCGCATTGTCAATTTGAAGCCATCCATCCTTTCCGCGAGGGTAAAGGCTTTTATATATTCACAGATACATCCACACAGCTCTCAGATTATTACCGTCATCTGTTGGCGGGGTTGAGGGGCAACTGCAAATAAAACGTACTGCCGGGGAATTGCGCTTCATCGTGTCCCGCGCTTTCCACCCATACTTTGCCGCCATGTGCGCGCGCCACGCCGCGTACGATTGCCAGCCCTAAACCGGGTCCGCCCCCCTTGAATGTCGTTTTGCCCGACGAGTGAATCGCAACACTTCCCACTTGATAAAATTTTTCAAAAACCAGGTCGTGATGTTCAACGTCCAGCCCGATGCCTGTATCCGTGATGGCGATCTCTACGCCGGGTTCCTCCTCATCTATCAGGATTGGGCGCGTGGTCAGGGTCACCATACCGCCATCCGGCGTGTACTTGATGGCGTTGACGATCAGTTGATACAACGCCTTTTGAATCAAAGTGGGGTCGCCATAGACGTCGGCGGTGTCTTCGGAGTGCTGGGTGATGATTTCAATTCGGCGTTCCTCAGCGGCTTTCTTGAGATCATGCGCCAGATCATTTATGACCCGCTTCAACGGCACAGGTACGGATGCGACCTTCAATGTTTCGGCGTCGATCCGCGTGACGTCCAGCATCAAGTTGACCACCTCATGGATGCGGTCAGAGCCTTTGGCGATTCCCTCGATCACTTCACCCAGCGCGGCATTTGCCTTGATATCGGGAAAAGAGCGTAATACGTTTACGTACCCTTTGAGGATGGTCAATGGCGTACGGAGTTCGTGCGCGGCGACCTGGATAAACTCCAATTTGTTGCGATCCAGCTGGCGCAATACGTTGTTGGTCCTCTGCAAATCCGCAATTGCCATTTGGTCATTGGCGCGCATTCGATCGAGCGTAATGTGGATGATATCAACCGCCATGCGGGGAATCTGGCTGAGGATGGTCTCAAAATCCTTTTTCCCCATTTCCAACACGGTGCATTCCGTGATCGTGCGCACGGTTGCCGCCCGTGGCGCGTTTTGGATCAGCGCCATCTCGCCCACCAGGTCGCCCCTGCCCCCGACGCGTAAGACCCGCTCGCCTGCCTCTTCCAGCATTTTCTTGGAAATGACCACACTGCCATCCGCGACAATATAGAACATATCCTCATATGCGCCTTCATGGCATAAAACATGCTCTGGCGGATATGTGCAAAGTTCGGTCAGAGTTGCCATTTCCTGTAACTCGTCATCTTCCAGCCCCTTAAATGCAATTCGCAGGAGGGCAATTTTGTCGTAGGTGGACGCCTCGCTCATTGTGCCGAAGTATAACCACGGCTAAGGCTGGCAATTACAACAACTGGATTACAAAGTCTATCGTCACGCCTGCACTCCCTGGCGCTTGCACCCGGAGTGGCATGATATTTTGGGACAAGTACTAGTAAAGTTTTCCCCTCAAAATCTCCAGAATTTCATCGGGCTTTTTGGAGATATCAACCGCCACAACTTTACCCGTCAGGGTGATCTCATCCGCCAAGCGGCCCGTGCCGCGCATGATGAAGACCGGGCGATTCTCCAAAAGGCTGTATTCAACGTCGGTCCTTGATATATTTCCGCCATTGACGAGAATTGTGATTGATTTTCTCTCTCCTGCGATGCCGGTTGCTATCTTCGAAATCCACGCTGACTCATCGCCCCAGTCATCGCCCGGGATCAAGAAGAAATGTGTGTGATTGGGGTCCAAAACGGATGGAGGTTCTTCCTCCATCAACAGGCTGTCAAAAACGACACCGATGAGCGGGAAGGAGAACTTATTTCGTTTTCGCTGTTTGCCGATTTCGGTCATGATCCCCGCTTGTGTGCCTCCATCAATCACAACGGCCTGCGTCTCCTCTGCCAATCTTGCAACAATACTGACAGCTTTTCGCATGGCGAATTTGTCCAGCCATGCAATGCCTCCCGCACCACCGACCAACACAATCATTGTATTTGGGTGTGGAATCTCAAGTCCTTTTATTGCTTCTTGAATTTCTTTGTTGGCTGAAATGTTTGCAGCCCCAACGGTTGTCCCGCGCTTGAGGGTAAGTTGCCTGATGATCATGTTCCTCTCCTGCGTGTCACTGTTTCTTAATTTGGCGGTGCGCTGGTAAGCGCACCGCCAAATAGATTATCCCAGGTTATATACATCTCTGATCGAATTAACGATACTTGGTGATTAAACCCGGCGGAACAACCCCATTACGAAGAGAAGTACGAGCGAGCCCACTACAGCAACGACCATGCTGGCGAGGTTGAAGCCCGTCACTCCCTGCGCGCCGAAGGCATTCATGATGTAGCCTCCGATCACAGCGCCGATGATCCCAACGATGATGTTGGCAATGGCGCCCATTTGAGCGTTACGTCCCATGATGATGCTTGCGATCCATCCCGCGATGGCGCCAAATATGATCCATAGTATGATGTTCATTCTTACCTCCAGGTGAATTGGTTTGGTAGGGACACGGCGGGACGATTTCCCGTCACGATCTGGTATTTATGCCAGCCGCCGCATCCCTACGTGTGATTTCAAGAGAGAGTTGCAACGGCAACAAGTTGATTAAAGGGATGCCCGTCGAATCATTGACAAGCCTCCAACCAACAGCGCCGAACCGACGATAGACCACAGCACCGGAATTGTATTACCTCCAACATTTACGGTGAACAACTCCGGAAAGCCAGACTGGCGCGCCACCCACAAACCGATGAATGCGCCAAGATAGCCTATCACAGCCGAGACCAGACAGCCTCCAACGGAATAGCCTATCAAAGACTGGCCGATCATGCCACAGATGGCAGCTACTACTGCCAGGATCAGGAAATCCATCACTGTCATTTCAGCTCTCCTTTCTGCGATGATTTGATCCACGGTCTTACTGGTTCAATTGGTCCATGAATCTCTCGACTTCGTTCTGCGCCTGCTCTCTGGTATAGCCATAACGCTCCTGAACCACGCCGATCAGCTCGTCAACGCGGCCGCTGATGCGTTCGAGATCGTCATCGGTCAGTCTCCCCCACCATTGTTTGACCTTGCCTCGGGCTTGTTTCCATTTGCCGGCCAGCACATCTTGATTGAGTGTAACGTTCATGATCAATCTCCTTTCATTTGACTTGGTGAATGTTATGGGGCGCAACGTGCAAGACGCACCCCACCGACAGGCTTTGTATTTGCCTTCGATTGAGGTTGGCGGTCTCATGTTTATTTGGCCGGTATCCTCTTCGATTACTTTCGAAGATCGGATCACATTTTGCAGACTCGAACCTCGTTCGATGCAGAACTGTTATTTCGATTCCCCTGCGTGCTTCCACAGTCCAAATCAATACAAAGCGGTTTTGCCCTCTGAATTCATTATACGCGGATATGAAGATGATTCAATAGAATCAGCCACTTTCTAACTCAACTCTATTAATGCTGTCTATTCAAACCGAATCATTTCCTTGAGTTTGTTACTTTAATAAAAATTAATTCTTAATCAAACCACAGTACGGGTTGAAAATTGACTGGACGCGCAGTATAAAAAAACAAGTCCCCGCGCAATCATAACCTGCAATGAATCATTGGAACAAAATGCTCCCTCAATACACATTGCGTGTGCAACATCAAGCGCCCGGCATTGGTGTTTCCCGGTTCACAACATATTGCGCGCACGGCAGAAAGGATAATAGAAATGACAAAGATCAAATTTGAACGTACCGGCGGAGTCGTGGGTCAAAATATTAATCTCGACCTTGACCTGGACAGCTTACCCGCCAGTGAATCCCAACACTTGTTACGGCTGATTCAGGAATCTGATTTCTTCAATCTCCCGGAAAATCTCGTCGCAACCTCCACCCTTGATGAATTCAGGTACGCCATTGAGGTGGAAGCTGGCAGCGCTCAACACAGAGTCCGCACCAATGATACCGGCGCGCCCGAATCTCTGCGTCCGCTGCTCAGCGATCTATCCGCGCTCGCCATGGTCATTTGAACAGGGCAGACAACCATCGTTACGCGTAAATTTCCTCGTACGCGAAAAGAGGAAAGAGAAGGTAAAAGACCTGACGGGTGATGCGCCCGTCAGGTCTTTGCAGTTCACTAATTTCTATTTTCCATTTTATTCCACAATAGTAATCGGCAATTCGTTCTTCCCACTCAACGCTGCTACGCTGATTTTTGCAGCCAGACCTTCAGCGATTTCGCGCAGGGCAATCGCAACAGGCGAATCGGGATGGGATACGACAATCGGTTTGCCGCTGTCGCCTCCGATGCGGACGTTTTGGTCTATCGGTACTTTGCCGAGGAAGGGTGTCTCGGTGGCTTGCGCGAGTTGTTCACCGCCGCCCGAGCCGAAGAGGTCCATGCGCGTGCCATCGGGCAGATCGAGATAGGACATATTCTCGATGATTCCAAGAATGGGAACTTCGAGTGTTTTGAACATGTTGAGGCCGCGACTGGCATCTTCAAGAGAAACCTGTTGTGGGAGAGTGACGATCACTGCGCCGCTCAATGGCAATGCCTGCGCCAATGATAGCGACGCGTCGCCCGTGCCAGGTGGAAGATCAACAATGAGGTAATCGAGTTCGCCCCATTCCACATCACCCAAAAATTGACGGATGGCGGAGTTGAGCATCGGTCCGCGCCAGATGAGGGGTTGCCCAGGCTTGACGAGCAAGCCCATCGAGATCATTTTGATTCCATAAGCAATGGCAGGGATGAGTCTCTGTCCATTGGGCGGCGGAAGTTTTGCCACACCCAGCATGGTGGGAACGTTGGGACCGTAAATGTCCGCGTCCATGAGTCCCACGCGCGCGCCGCTTTGCGCGAGTGCCACCGCGATATTCACAGCCACAGTAGATTTACCAACGCCTCCTTTACCTGAACCAACTGCAATCGCATTACGGATCGGCATCTTGACCAGCCCGCGCATTCTGCCATCGTTCGGTACGTCCGAGTCCATTTTGACGACAACGGTTTTGACGCCTTCAACCGCAAGCACAGCCTCTTTCGAGTCTCTTTCTAACTTGGCTCGAAAAGGACAGGCGGGCGTTGTGAGCATGATCGTGAATGAGACATTGTCATTTTCGATCTCAAGGTTGTGTATCATGTTCAGCGTCACAAGGTCTTGATGCAGGTCTGGTTCTTGTACTTTGCTGAGTGCGTTGAGGATTGCTTCTTTTGTGATTGGCATTTAGTTTTACCTATTAGGATTTCTCGCGTTGAGCGGAGCAACCTGAGTGTAAGCCGAAGGTTGCGTAGACGAAGCGCACTTGCTAACCTGCGCTTCGTCTACGGTCTTCGCGAAGAACGCTCAGCCCTCCGCTCAGCGCGAGTATATTACGATGCCGCTGGTGCCGCAGCTCCAGCCGCCTTCGCCGCCTTCGCCGCCTTCGCGGCTTCCTTTGCCTTGCGCGCTTCTTCTTCGCGTGCAAAGTTCTGAGGGCGAATGCTTTGATAATAAGAAGATGGCTTGAGCAGTTTCTCCATGTTATACACGTTGCGCTCATACGAGGCGATCTCGAAATCGTGATCCATCTTGATCGCGTCGAACGGACAATACTCCGAGCAGAAGCCGCAGTTCATGCAGATGTCCGCGTCGATGAAGAACTCGGTCGGCTCAGGGATCGGGCGACCAGTTGTCGGGTCGTTGGAGCGCACGATCCAGATACATTGCGGCGGGCAGACCTTCGCGCAAATCCCGCATGAGGTGCACAGTATTTCCTTCTTTCCATCTTCCTGCTCATTGTAAACAAGGAACGGAATGTAGCGCGCCTCCTCCGGCAGGATCAATCTCTCTTCGGGGAATTGAACCGTGAAGATTCCTTTTGTATCTTTGCTTGAGCGATGCCTGATGCCTTCATCCGTGTTATAGCGTTTCTTGCCGCGCAATATCCACGAAATATCTTCGGTATATGTCTCCCAGAATCGCTTCCATGTGACGCTCAATCCTTTTAGAATTCCTTTTCCGTACATAATCTCTCCTATATATCGGGGCGACCTTTGGGCTGTCGCCATCACAATGACATCACTTATCTATCGCACTCGCCCATCACGATATCGAACATGGCGAGCACCACAACAAAATCCGCGATCTTGGCGCCGACGGAAATTTTCTCGAGCGCTGTGAGATTGACGAACGACGCGGGTCGCACATGATAGCGCCATGGATTCGGTTTGCCATTCGAGACGATGTAGAATGCCAGCTCGCCTTTGGGGGACTCAATACGACCATACGCCTCCCCTGCTGGGACCCGAACCTGATATACGGGTTTCTGCGAGTTGATCGGCCCCTGAGGGATCTGCTTGATGGCTTGCTCCAGGATCCGCAGCGATTGTCGAATCTCGTCAATACGGATGAGATAGTTATCCATCAGGTCGCCGTTGTGACGGACGGCCACATCAAAATCGAAGCGGTCATAGATGCCATAAGGGTCCGCGCGGCGAATATCGTAAGGCACGCCCGCGGCTCGCAAGACGGGACCTGTGATCGAATATCGAATCGCGTCTTCGGCGTTGATCATCCTCACGCCTTTCATGCGCGAGACCAACACTTCGTTCTCCGAGAGGAAGCGTTCCATCTCGTCTGTCTTTTCAGGCAAGCGTTCATGCACCAAGCCTTTGATTTTTTGCATCACGTCATCGGGAATGTCGCGCACCACACCGCCAAAGCGGAAGTAATTGCACATCATGCGCGCGCCTGAAATCGCTTCGAAGATGTCGAGGATGAGCTCGCGCTCTTCAAAGGCATACAGTGAGGGAGTGTACATCGCGCCGAGATCATTCAACAATGTGCCGATGAAAATGAGGTGGTTTTGAATGCGGGTTAATTCAGATACGATGACACGGATATATTCTGCGCGCTCTGCCACAGGAATCTTCATCAACTTTTCGACAGTGATGGCATAACCAAAATTATTCGTCATCGAGTTGAAGTAATCCAGGCGGTCGGTGAAGGGTATGTTCTGTATATACGTGTTGCGCTCGCCGATTTTGTCGTGATTGCGATGCAAGTATCCAAGCACAGGCTTGAGTCCGACGATGGTTTCGCCATCGAGCGTCATTACTGCGCGAAAGACGCCATGCGTGGAAGGGTGATGCGGTCCCATGTTGATGACGATGCGATCCGTGCTGAACCCATCCTCCTGTTTCACTGTATAACGCGCCAGCGCGCCGTACAATAAAGCATCGCCTTCGGGAATCCATTTTTCGGGGTCGAAGTTTTGCGGGAAGGTCAAATTATCCTTGAACGGATTTTTATCCTCCGCCATGTAGAACTGACCATCGGGCCAGCGGCTCTTGAAGGGCTTGGTATCCTCCTCGTAAAAGCCTTCCTTCCAATCCTTGCGCATTGGATGTCCTTCAAAGCCCTCCCACATCAGGATGCGTCGTAAATCAGGATGACCCATGAATTTGATACCCATCAGATCCCATGCTTCGCGCTCCTGCAAATCAACGCCAGGCCACAGTTCAATCAACGATGGAACTTCAACAGGGTCAACCCGCGGGACTTGCACTTTGAATACCAAGCCAGGTCCGCCGATCGTCCGATAAGCGTGATAGACGACTTCCATTTTATTTTCGGGGAAGTAGTCCACGCCAGTGACGGCAGTGAGTAAATCGAATCCAAATTCATCGCGGATGGCTGTCGCGACTTCGATGAGGGAATCTTTTTCGACGATGAAGCCGCTAAAGCCTGGGCGCGCGTCAGAGGTGACAACGCCTGGGAATCGCGCGGCCAGGTCAAGGGTCAGGGTGGAAGCGGGAGCGGTCATCTTATCCCTCCTTTGTTGCCGCAGCAGTCTTGATTTCCATGTTGCGACGCGGGTCGATCAAGTCGGGTCCAAGAATAGGAATAGGCACATAGTTGGCATCCGCTTTTTTCTTGTCGTACCAGCGATTGGTCTTCATGGTTTGTTTATCAATTTTTTCCTGCAACTTGATGAGACCCGCGATGAGGGCTTGCGGCGTTGGAGGACAGCCAGGGATATAAACATCAACGGGCAAAAATTTATCAATGCCCGCGACGACGTTGTAGCCCTCTTTGAACGGACCTCCGCCCGACGCACACGCGCCCATTGCCACAACATATTTCGGCTCGGGCATTTGGTTATAGAGGCGCACGATGGCTGGAACCATTTTCTTCGTGACCGTGCCAGAGACGAGCAGAAGGTCAGCCTGGCGGGGGGTGGGGCGCATGACTTCCATACCGAAGCGTGCCATGTCGTAACGGGCGGTCTGCGCCGCGATCATTTCTATCGCGCAACAGGCGAGACCAAACATAAGCGGCCACACCGACGAGCGGCGTCCCCAATTATACAGACGGTCGAGCGTGGTGACGGCGATGGCATGTTGCATGTCTTCTGGAATTTCGTATTGGGGCAAATTCAGTTTTTCATTGTCCATTGATGTTCTCCTCGAACCAGTCTTGGTAGATTGCGTAAAGGATGTCGTCGTTTGCAAGCGACGGGTCATCCTCAAATTCCGAAAGTTGTAACGTCCAGTTGTAAATCTGTTGCAGCGTTACGTCTTCGATGTTCACGTCTTTGTGTTGACGTTTGAGTTCAAGTGCGATGGCGTAGGTGGATTCCCAGGTCAAGGTCATTTTATTTCATTGGTGGTTGAGTAGGCGGCGGGTTTCGATACGGACTTCGTCCTACTCAACCATCGCCGCCGTATCGAAACCACATCTTGTAAGCTCATTTATACTTGTTATTGCTGATTTCGATACGCCCTTCGCAACGAACGCTCAGGGCTACTCAACCAGCGGAGTTTTCAAATTACTCTTCTCTATTATCAATCTGCGCGCGCTGGAGTTTGCCCGAATAATCCACGTAGATGGATTTCCACTCGGTGAACACTTCGAGCGCGGCTTGTCCCGCTTCGCGATGTCCGTTGCCTGTGCCGCGCACGCCGCCAAACGGGAATTGAATCTCTGCCCCTGTTGTGCCGTGGTTGATGTATACCAACCCTGTTGCGATATCGCGCATCGCAGTGAAGGCGCGGTTGACATCCTGCGTGAAGATGGATGTGGACAATCCATACTGTGAACGATTGTTGATTTCGATGGCTTCTTCGAGTGAGTTGACTTCGATGATGGAAAGCACGGGACCGAAAATCTCCTCCGCCTCCAACGTGGACCCTGGGCTGACTCCGTCAAATAAAGTTGGCGCGTAGAAGAAGCCTTTCCCGCCAACATCCGCCACCGACGCGCCAGTCAACGCGCGTGCGCCTTCTTTCCGTCCGATTTGCACGTAGTTGTGGATTCGATTGAGCGCGGCTTTATTTATGACAGGACCGACATCAATCTTCGGGTCAAGCCCATCGCCGAGTTTCAATTTCTTTGTTCTCTCAACCAATGACTCTGTGACTTTGCCCGCGATCCCTTTTTGAACAATCAATCTGCTCGCGGCGGTGCAGCGTTGCCCGCTTGTACCGAAGGATGCCCAGAGAGTCGCGTCAGTGACGAGTTCGATGTTCGCGTCATCCATCACGATGATGGCGTTCTTTCCTCCCATTTCAAGAGAAACTTTCTTGTTCAGCCGCGCGGCAGATTCGGCAATCGCGCGTCCTGTTGTTGTCGAACCAGTAAACGACAGAACACGCACGTTGGGATGTTCGACTAGCGCCTTGCCTACGTCCGCGCCTGGAGCCATAATGAGGTTGAACACGCCAGCGGGAATCCCTGCCTCTTCAAATACTTTGACGAACGCGGCGGAGATGGCGGGCGTCTCTGGTGAAGGTTTCCAAATAATCGTATTGCCAGCTACCAACGCAGGAAAGATTTTCCACGAAGGGACAGCAATCGGAAAATTCCAGGGAGTGATGAGACCAACAACACCTGATGGGTCACGGACAGCCATGCCAAATTTATTTGGCATTTCGACGGGTGCAGTGTAGCCAAGCAAGCGACGTCCCTCGCCGCCCATGAAGTATGCCATGTCAATCGCTTCCTGCACATCGCCGCGCGCCTCCGCGATCACTTTGCCCATGTCACGCGTGAGGAGTTGCGAAAGTTCTTCTTTCCTTTGCTTGAGGATGTCACCGACTTTGAAGAGCATTTCCCCGCGCAACGGGGCAGGGACAAGTCGCCAGGATTTGAAGGCATTTAATGCCGCATCGACTGCCGCGTCTACATCGGCAATATCAGCCTGCGCAATATCCGCCACCAATTCTTCGTTGGCGGGGTTAATTGTTGGGAATGTGTTTCTTCCATTGACCCACTTGCCGTTGATGTAGTTTTGGAATTCCATTATTTGTTTTCTGCCTTCGATGTTTCAGGATAACCATCGAAATTTTTCAGAAACGTTACTTGTGTCTCCGTTAACAAAACACACTGAATTCGCTTTGACCGTATGACAGCGTCAGCTTCCTCAAAAGTCATGCCCTGCATCATGAAATAAAGGTGCAAAATTGTTCCCGTTCGTCCAACCCCTGCCTGGCAATGCACAAAAACGGGGCGGGCCTGCAATTTCATGTTGTTGATAAAAAGTAGGATTTGCTGGGCCTGCTCCAGAGTGGGCGGATGTTGGTCAGGGATAGGCACATGAAGATTGACGATATCTAAGCTATCAAGCAAGTCAGGAGTAATTTCATGAAATGCCGTAATCGGTCGTTCGGTCAAAGTAACAATCGCTTGAATGTTCTCAGCGCGAAGCGACCTGATATTTTCCTCGTCGAACGGCACACTTCCTGCAGCCAGCACACCTTCTTCAATCCATGAGCAATCCATTTTTGCCTTCCAATATTTTTGCTGCGACATGCGAAACATCGCGAACGATGTGGATTATAGCACTTGGCATAGCAAAGTCAAATGAATTGTGTAAAGATATTTTTTCATAAACAGGAAAATGAGTATAATAACGAAAGTTGGATGACAACTGGTGGTTTCGATACGCCCGACAAACACGGGGCTACTCAACCACCGTAGGAATTATGATAACCGCCCGACAGAAAGTTCTTGCTTATTTGAATAAAACGCGCACAGCCTCCGCGCGGGAAATTTCGCGCGCATTGAAAATGTCCGCGGCGGATGCGAGGTATCACTTGCGGGTATTGGTTTCGGATGGGCGGTTGGAGGTGATGTCTGTGCGGGTGCATGAGGGTAGGGGCAGACCAGAGAAAGTATATTCGCTTCCAAGCGCGGCGTTGGGGGATAACCTGTCAGCGTTGAGTGATGCCCTTTTGATGGAAGCAGGCACAGAGGTCCGAGTAGAGGCGCTGGCGAAGCGTCTTGTTGGTGAATCCGATTTCGCGAGTCAACCGATTGCGAAGCGATTGAATCTCATCGTCGAAAAATTAAATGAGATGAATTATCACGCGCGCTGGGAGGCAGGCGCGGAGGGACCGCGAATTATATTTAGTCATTGCCCATACGCGGCGATCATTGCGAAGCATCCTGAGTTGTGCAGGATGGATGAAGCGATGTTGAAAGATTTGATGGGGCAATCGGCAGAGCAGTTATCGAAGATTGGACGCGATGGAAGTTTGTCTTGTATATTTGCGATGGGAAGATGAAGATTCTGGTTTAGCCACAGAGACCACTGAGTTCTCGGAGTTTTTCTCAAATTCTCTGTGCACTCTGTGGCGAAATTATTTTAGCTCCAAGTTAACTATCAAATCCAAGCCCGAGCCAATCCATCGCGCGCAGCCAGAGATTCGCGCGGCCCTGGTTGCGGTCTGCCTGATCCAATGACCAACGCGAAAGGTTGATGCCAATGGAGCGCAAAGGTTCGGGAGGAAATGGAAGCGGCTTGGCGCGCACGAACTCAAGCGCGGTGCGTTCGTTTCGTTGACCGTCGAGGATATCGAGCATCACGCGCGCGCCAAATCGCGATGCGCCGACTCCGAGTCCGGTGTATCCCATTGCATAAGCAGTCTTTCCGCGATGCACGCTTCCCCAAAACGGACTGAAGCGCGAGCAGGTATCAATCGCCCCGCCCCAGGCGTGGGTGAAGCGAATCCCTTCGAGTTGGGGAAATGCCTGGAAGAAGTGTTCAGCCAATCGGGCGAAGGAAGCGGGATTGTTTTCCAGACGAGTCCCGAATCCGTTATTCCAATGATAGACTGCGTCGTATCCGCCCCATAAAATGCGTCCTTCATTTGTTGTGCGGAAGTAATGAAATTGATTATTTGCATCGCTCAAACCTTCGCGCCCGTGCCAGCCAATTGATTCGCGTTGCGAAGGCCTGAGAGGCTCGGTCATCAGCGCGTAATCGTAAACGGGGACAACGTAATACGAAAGCCGTTTGAGCAGTGGAGGAAATGCGTTGGTCGCGAGCGCGACACGGTTTGCGCGTACGCGTCCATAAGGAGTGTGGACAATGACGGTTTTGTTTTCCTCTTCGAGTTTTGTCACAGGAGTCTTTTCATGCAAGATGACTCCGAGGTCAAGGCAGGCTTTTCGCAGTCCCCAAGCCAACTGCGCGGGGTTGACGATGGCTGAGTCGAATCGTTTTATGCCGCCGATGAAGAGGGGAGATTTGACGACGCTTTGGATTTGGTCTCGGTCGAGATATTGAAAGTTAATATTGTATGGATTTGCCAGTTCGATGATTTGTATGAAGGCATCCAACAGATAAGGCTCGGTCGCGATGTCAATTTCGCCGGTACGGTGATAATCACATTCGATTCCAAGCCTTTTGATCGTTGATTCAATGTCTTCAAGATTTTGAATTCCCAGTCCATGAAGAGTTGAAATTTCACGGGGCCAACGCGACAACCCGTTCAAGAATCCGTGCGTGATGGACGCGTCCATAAATCCGCCGTTGCGTCCGCTTGCGCCAATGGCAGTTTCACCCGCTTCAAGAACGATGACGGCGCGTGATGGATTTTCTTCTTGGGCAAGCAGCGCCGTCCACAAGCCTGTAAATCCAGCACCGATGATGAGCAGGTCTGTTGAGATGGTCTGTGTGAGTTCGGGCTCGGGCGCGGGCCGGGCTGGGTCATCGAGCCAGAAGGGGATGTGAACAGCATCTGCAATTGACTTGAGTGATTCAGGACGAGGCATGTTTGAGTAGATCATGCTGGTATTTTAACTGTTAGTTCAAGATTAGTCATTCGCGAACGGGCTTGACGAAATCGTCATCACTGGCTAAATTTGGAAAAATAATATGGAAATAAAATGTTTTCGTGTTCTTCACTTTAGAGGAGACCAGGATGAATCTTTTCCAGCGTTACCTTGCAGAAGAATTCGCGGAGGATTATGAAGAGGGGAGATTATCGCGCCGCGATGCCTTGAAATTGATCGCATCCGTGACTGGCAGTTTGATCGCGGCAAATTCCATATTGGCGGCTTGCGCGCCTCCGCCTGAATCAATTGAGACAAGGGTGACATCTCCAACCGATTCGCCAATAGACGCGCCTATCGCATCTGACTCACCGAGGGCCGAATCGGCCGCAACGGACTCATCCTCACCGGCGCCCGCATACGGGACAGTGATGCCCGACGACCCTGCTGTCATCGCCAGCGAAATCCAATTCCCAGCGGCTGATGATACGCCCTTGATGGGTTATCTCGCTCAACCATCAAACGGGGCGGTATCGCCAATTATTTTGGTATGTCACGAGAATCGCGGACTCACGCAGCACATCCAGGACGTGACGCGGCGATTCGCGAAGGCGGGATATGTCGGTCTCGCTGTAGATCTGCTTTCACGTCAGGGTGGAAGCGTCGCAGTCGGCGAGGGGAATGTCCCAGGCGCGTTGGGGAATATCCAGTCTGATCAATTTGTTGAAGATTTCAAGAGCGGTTGGCGTTATCTTCAGAAACTGTCCTTCGCCCAGGCAGACAAAGTTGGTATGACGGGTTTCTGCTTTGGCGGCGGCGTCACATGGCAGGTTGCTGTGCACATGCCCGAATTGCTGGCGGCTGTCCCTTTCTATGGGCCGCATCCGTCTATTGAAGATGTGCCAAACATCCATGCGGCGGTGCTGGGGATTTACGGTGAACTCGATGGACGTATTAATAGCGGCATCCCCGCGATAGAAGAGGCGATGTTGGCAAACAATAAGATTTACGAGAAGATGATCTATCCCAACGCGGATCACGCCTTCAACAACGATACTGGCCCGCGTTACAAGGCGGAAGCTGCGAAGGATGCCTGGGAGCGCACGCTCGCCTGGTTCGACAAATATGTGCGCAACGCGTAATTTGCGTGCTACTTTTCTAGAAAACCTGCGTATTGTATAGTAGAGAAATTAATCAAGAATAGGAGTTTCAAATGGCAACACAAGAAAGAAAATCCCTTCGCCGTTCGCGCAGTAACCGTATGCTGGCGGGCGTATGCGGCGGGCTTGCCGAATTCTTCGGCATCAGCGCGTTCTGGTTCCGCCTGGCGATGATCATCGCGTTCATCCCCGGCGGCGTGCCCGGCTTGCTCGTGTACTTCTTAATGTGGATCATGATTCCTAGCGAGTAAATGCCGGTTATTCTCAAAACAAAAAGCGACACGCTCTGCGTGTCGCTTTTTGTTGTTATAGATCGAGTCTTTAATCAATTCCGTTTATTGTGCCAGTTCAATTTGAGGAGGAACTGGGGCATCCCAGTTTTCGTTGTTATTATATATAGACGATGATGGTTTCTGATGTTCCCTACAAGTCTACTGTGTAGCCAATGTCCTGACTGCGGATTGCGCTCGTTCCCGAGTTCCCGAACATGGTCACATTTGCCGAAGGCACGTTGATGATCAGAGCCTGACCGCGTTCAAAACGATTAAATTTCATAAATCACTTTACTGAGTTAATTGGATATTGGGAGCGTTGGGCGGCTGGAAATTCAGGCTTGCC
>CAZIYY010000102.1:0-3341 GCA_964543585.1 uncultured Anaerolinea sp.
GCCTTTTGAAGTATTCTTCAATCAGTCGGTTGCACTTCATACTTGAATCCAGGTTCTTATTTCTCTTTGAGCGACAGGAAATTAAGCGCCACAACAATGGTGAGTACGGAGATCACAAGAACGAGGACGCTCTGAATCCACCAGCCTATCAAACTAAAAATGAGCGCCAGCGCGACCTCGCCCGTTAAAAAGATCATGGGGCGTAAAGTCACCGCCGCCCGGCTTGGTTGTCTGGTTTTGTTCAACATATACAACCCGCTCCCCATGCTTATCACGCTGAACGTAACCATAATGATCAGGAAAGCAGTCCCACTAATGGGCAGGTCAATTATAAAGGCGCCGCACGTAGCTTCACGGTTCGGTATTGGATAGGACGCATAAACCAGGACGCTGGCAAAAATAAAATGTTGGAGATCGATATTCCCGGGACCAATGCTCCATTCCAATTTCCTGGATTCACCGGGCGCCAGCCTCATTGATTCTAGAAATGAATCGGGGATATCAGGCGTGCTGATCTCCATTCTTACGGAAGGGGAAAGCGGTTTATCTGTGGTATTGGATATTTTTAACGAAATTGTGCCGGTCTCATCCCTATTCAGAATGACCGGGCATCTCAATCCGTTAAGCGGCGCGCTGGCGCGGCGGGCGAAACCATAGGAGGAGGCTTCATAATCAGGCCAGGCTGCGATGAGGGCTAACGTCAAGCCGATCAAGACGCCCATTGCATAGATTGTGATGGACAAAATGGAGAGAGGCTTATTATTTTCCATGTTTTCTACGCAGGTGAGGCAAATATATTGTAGCCGTTTTGCGGTATTCGGCAAAGTTATCAGAATCATAACCGCGGCGTTAATAAACACTGAAGTGGAATGGAACTGAATTACCATCGCAATGGCGGCATCTTGCATACAGTGTTGAGGAATTTGGTGAAGTAGTTCGTGTTGCATGGCGCGTAAAAAGAGACTCGTCGTGAGGTGAGTCTCTTTAGTGTGAGTCTATAAGATCTATCCCCCCTGCGCGTCCCAATTAATGACAAAGCGGATTCACCCAGGAAGATTCGTTATCCGATTCACCGCCAGCAATGTCAGGTTTAGATTGAAGATTTTGTCAATCAAGCCATGCAGTTCAGATTGATCGCGCACTGGGCCCGTGAAGGTGGCTTCACCATTTGAATCATTAGCAATCTGCAACGGCGCAAACCATTCAGCCCATTCATCGTCAATATGATCCTTGACTCGGATCTGGTAAATCGTTGGTAGATTCATGATTCGCTGGTTTCCGGCCGGCGCGTAACGAGATTGTTTTGCCGATTAAAAACCAGCGTCGCCGCGATGAGAGCAATCGCCAGATACACTCCCGCCATCAACCACACTAGCCGCGTGAGTGGGAGTCCTTCGTTGACGATCACAAAGAAACTCTGCGCGGCATGGAACAAGCTGGTCAGCAGGATATTCCCGCCAGTCTGCACGTAAAGCCAGGTGATCAACACAGACAAGCCAATGAGTTGAAGCAGGGTTGGCAGGAGCGGCAAGCCCGCGTATATCATACCCGCGGCCAGGGGCGAACGATGCTCCAGCAGTTTTGGCAGGGCGTAACCGCGCCAACCCAACTCTTCAGGGATGGCGAAGATGAAGAGGATCAATGCCAAAACAACAAACTGTGCAGGCGGCATTGGACGTAGTTGAATAGCGGGAATCAGCCCCAGCCCTAAGGCGATGAGGCTGATCGTCAAGCGCATCACGAGCGCAAGCGCCAATGCAGTGACCAACCACTTCAGGCTGATACGCCACTGCGCCAGTTTGCCCAACAATGACCGCACGCCTGCCTTTCCCTCAGACAAGGCAGTGAGGGCAATTGCCATGAGAGCCGGGATAAAAACAATCACCACGGGTATCACTTCGCCCGGCAGGGGCAATAGGGTGGCGGCAAAAGTGAGCGCGATTGTCAGCGTACAGAAAATAACGAGCGCGTGCTGTTTGATTAGGTAAGTCAACCTATTCATCAGTTTATCCTTTCGGCCAGAGGCCAGAGTTGTTACCAATGCTCGATAAACGTGGACTCCATTGGTGGTGCGGTTATTTGGCGCGCGAGATTTGGCCCGTTGACGATGACAATAATCAGCGCAGCGACGGCAAAGACGCCGGCGCTCAACCACCACTGGCGCAGATTGTCGCCGATGAACAGGAACCCGGCGGAGACGTTGATCGCTGCGTGGAACAGCCACGCAATCCACACACTGCCGTGGGTGCGGTTGGCCAGCCAGGTGAATAGCACCGTCATTGATACAACGTAGACCAGGAACACCGGAAAAGCCGTCAGGTAAAATTCCAACCCGGAGATGAACGCATTGGGCAAGTGCCAGGCCGCCCACAGTCCGCCCAGGATCAGGCTGGCCGTCAGCGAGTTGAAGCGTGTCTGCAGGCGCGGCAGCGCGAAGCCTCGCCAGCCAATCTCTTCACCGACGACCAGCAGCCCGATGATGAGCGTGAAGACGGGCGCTTTGTTCGGCACGATCGAGATAGGTTTGCCGAGCAGCGTCGAATTCAGAACAACCACCACCGCACTGACGAGAAGAGGCAGACCCAAAGCGACTGCGATCCATTTCAATCCGATGCGCCCCTGCACGGCGCGCCTCAGCAGTTGCTTAACACCCAATCGTCCCTCGACGACGCCGGTCACAATGATCGCTGCAATGGCTGGTCCGAACAGCGCCAGCAACCCAAAAGCAACCGACACTGACACGACGAGCGGAATCAATATCCATGCCAGCGCGTAAGCCAATACGAAATAGGCAACCAACGGATAACGTTTTATGGATGAGGTGAGGGTGTTCATGGTGAGTCTCCTAATTAAAATTCTTCGCGACCGAAACGCCACAGTGCAACGGCCATAAAAACGACTGTCCAGACCGCGGTGCCAATCACCGGGATGGGCCATGCCGGTGGCAGCTCCTGTCCCAATGCCAACGCAGGAGCTAGATTGCCGAGCGGCCACGGCAAGATCAGTGTCAGCCACTGTGGCAAAAAGTCTGAGACAATCAGCCCGCCAAACAAGAAGCCCAAGCCAATCGCGGAGACGGGCCCGCGCGTGTTGAACAGTGTACCCAGCATCAACGTGAATGACAGGTAAAACAGCATATGCACTGCCATTACGATCGAACCTGCCAGGAATGGAGACAGAGGGGGCGTTTGGCCCCACAACATCTGGCTTTGACCATAGAAGACGAGGCTGGTTAAGAGAAGGGGCAGAATCAGATAGGCGAGAGAGTGCGAGAGCATCTTTGCCAGCACAAAGGCGCTGCGCGAGACAGGTTTGGAAAGCACCCAGGCGGCTGTCCCTAA
>CAZIYY010000102.1:3351-18285 GCA_964543585.1 uncultured Anaerolinea sp.
CTTCTCACGGATGATTGCGCCTTGCGTGCCCGTCACCACGCCAACGGCGGTTGCAATCGTGGCGAAGGTCATGAAGATTGAAATACATTCTGCGGCAATTTCCGCGGGAGTTGAACGGCCCTCATCGGCTTCGCCATAAGCAACGAGGAAGATGAAGCCATTCAGGATGACCAGCCAGATCAGGGCGGAGGTGATCCAGCGGTTCCTGCCCCAACGCAGGCTGTTTTCATTGCGAAGCAAGTTGCCGAAGCCTCTTCGCCAGCCGCGCTCAAGAACGGGTTGTAGTGTATTATTTGCGGTTGTCATTTTTATCTCCTTCGACGATATTCAGGAAGATCTCTTCCAGGTTGTGTTTCTTGCGCCCGAATTCGGTCACAGTAGCGCCGGTATCCGCCAGGATAAGTCGCAGCAATTGTGACTCCGCCGCGCCCGCGTCGGTGACATTTACTTGCAGGGCTGTTGCGCCGTCGCTGGATTCGGCTGTCACCGATGTGACCCAAGGTTGTTGGGAAAGTCGTGTCTTCGCCGACTCACCATCACCTTTGACAACCATTGAATAGACGATGCCGTCTTTGCCAGCCAGGAGTTCCTGAATCGGCGCGTGAGCCACCAGTTGGCCATGATTCACAATTACCACCGTGTCGCTCACCCGCTGAACATCGTCAAGAATATGTGTGGAATAGAAGACGGTGGTGTGCTTTCGCAAACGTTCCAACACTTCGAGAACATCGCGGCGGCCCATCGGGTCGAGCGAGGCGGCGGGTTCGTCGAGAATGATCAGGTCGGGATAGTTGATCTGCGCCTGGGCGATGCCAAGTCTTTGGCGCTCGCCGCCAGAGAAGGTTTTGATCGGACGGTCAGCTTTGTCGGCGATGCCGACCAGTTCAAGTGTCTCGTTGATGCGCTCTTCGATCATGCGGCTCGGACCGGAGTAGAAGAATTGGGCGGTGAAGCGCAGTGTTTCGCGGGCGGTCATGTGATCGTAGTAGCGCGGGTCTTGCGCCAGGTAGCCCACGCGCTGGCGGATGGCAACGCTGTCACGCACACTATCCATGCCAAAGACTTCGGCTCTGCCACTCGTCGGGCGGGTCAGCCCGAGCAGCAGCTTGATGGTTGTACTCTTGCCCGCGCCGTTGGGTCCTAAAAATCCACAGATCGAGTTGTGTGGCACTTGCAGGTCCAGGTTCTGTAAGGCATTGGCGCCTTTGTAGATTTTGGTCAGACCGTACGTTTGGATGACGAGGTTGTTTTCAGTTTGCATTGGGTTGCTCCTTTTATTTATTGTCCAGGTTAAGTTCGCCGCCGCGCATGTTCACAGTGATCGTGAGAGTGGCGGAGCCACTGCCCATTTCATATACATCACCAGTCTGTGTCCAGTCGCCTCGGGTAGAGATTTCCAGGAGATTGGTGTGTTCGCCGATGATGACTTGAGCGGCGAGTTCTGGGTCAATGATGAGATTCACTTTGCCTACGCCAGCGTTAACCGTAGCGTTGAAATCAGCCGGCATGGACTTGGCGAATTCTATGGTGTACTCACCGTTTTGAAAGCGGATTTCAAAGTTCATCGGCGCGTTCCCTAACCGCAGGTCCCAATGGTTGATCAGGTTGGTCTGAACGGTGACGACAACCGACTTGGGTCCCGGTTCGGCCTGGCGGATGAGCAGCGCGCCATCGGCATTCGTCATCTGCGGCTCGTATTCTGCCGCGTTATAGCTAATCGCGCCCCGGATTAAGCCCTCTGCCCCACCAGCAAGAGCAAGCGTGCCTTGCGGGACAGCCATCTCCAGCGTCACATTCGTTGCGTTGTCCGTTTCAAGACGCGGCACATCCACTGTAAATGTCTGTTCAGGTCCAATGACAATCCTAGGCTTGCAGGCTGACACCATTAGGGCGAGCAAGACTACTACAAAAAATGAGGTGAAGCGTGTATGTGTGTTCATGGTTCACTCCTTGGCTGAGTTGGATGAATGAAGATCAATGTTACTTCTTGGATTTATTCTGCCTTGAATTGTTTGTGTTCTTTGAGGAGAACACGGATCACAAGGATCGTGAAGATTGTCGGCAGGAGGACAGTCGCCAGACCAGGGAAATAGTGAAAATGCCCGCCAAAGAATGGGAACGAGAAATGGGCAACGCTGTTGACCAATCCGGGTCCGATCAGGAAAAACCACAACATGAAGTTCGCGATCGGGTTTCGATAAAGCAAGCCGAGTGCAGTCAGAAGCCACAGCGCGCCGAATACTCCCATGAACGTAATGACGAAGAAGTCGCGGTTGAACAGGTTGAGGTGAAACAATCTTGAAAATTCACCTGGAAAATCGGTAGCATATTCTTCAACCATGTGAATCATTTGCGCCGCCACGGCCGCCAAATAAAGAGGCAGGATGGTCTGTGGATTGATGGGTCGTTTGTAGGTAGTTGCGAGCCAGACAAAATAAGCGATGGTTGCTGATCCGCCGATGATGAGGACGGGCGCAGGTCCAATGCGGATGAACATGATTGTGCCAAAAGTGAAAATGGCAAGCGCGACAGCAATGATGGGAAAGACGGAAGGTTTATATGGGGTTGCAAATGATGTATTCATGGTTTACTCCTTGGTAAGTTATCTGAATGAGTATTGATGTTACTTATGAGCCAGCGGCAGGCCCGTGCGCTCCGCCTCGATTCTCATAGCTGACGGTTGTGTTTGCTTGGTGATAGCACTCTTAATGTGTCTCTCCTCGCACAGTGAATGATGGCCGTATCAAGATGCTAACTGACGGGTTCCAAATCTACCTGCGGCGAACGCTTGAAGACCCAATAAACGGCGATTACGATCAGCATCCATCCCATACCCATGGCAAGACCAAAGGACAGCAAACTGCCAGATGCCACGAATGTCGCCAACCTGTTTGCAAACCAATTGGAGCTGCCGTGAAAAACTGAAGCCAGCATGCTGCTATGGTGTGAAGCGTTGGATAACCAGGTGTAGGCGAACGTTGACATCGTGACAGTAAATACAAAAATCACCAAAACCAACCAGGGGTTATTGCCGCCATAAAGCACCCCTGCAAATAAGACTGGCAGGTGCCACAACGACCAAACGATGCCAACGATGAGTGAAGCCTTGATTTCTCCAAGCGGCATCAGGCGCGGCAGAAGGTATCCTCGCCAACCATATTCTTCGCCAAACGCCACGATGCTTTCAGGAATGAGCAGCAACGCCAGGACTGGCAGGACATACAAAGGCATCTTCTCTTCCGGCAGAGCAAATTGGGCTATGCCCATCAAAGCCAGGACAAGGCTGACAGCGGACAGGAAAAGAACGGGGACCGACACCGCCGTCAAGTAATGCCGCCAGGGCTGGCGAAGACCCAGGGACCCGCGCAGCCCTTCCCGGCTGATGAACAGCCGCATAAAGATTGCCGCCAGCATAGGCCCGAACATCCCTAGAATATGGTAGTACACATTGCCGAAGATCACTGTCGAATCCGCTGGCGTTTTCGAAGCAGTCAACAGTTCGCCCAGGTGTGGAAGTATCTTGATACCCTGCCAGGTCCAAGTCAAGCCGTATGCCAAAAAAGTGAAGAGGATCACCTCGCGCCACTTGATGCCTGCACGGACTTGCGGCTGAGCTTTCACGTGAGTAGCTGTTGTAATAGTATTCATGACATTCTCCTTTTTAGAGTCAAATCTGGTCCCACAATCTGACCGGTTTGGATACCTCTGAGGCTATTGCGGGTTATTTTGACGGCACGGGCTCAGTTCGCGCCGGTTGATCAAACTTAATGGAGGGCTACGCCTCAACCGGCACGTCGAGGAGAGTTCTTTTATTTGCGATGGAGAGCGCGAAGAATGCCACTGCTGTTCTCAGAATGCCCCATCCAAGCGCAAGAAGGCCGCTCACCAGTAGGGTATAGCCGAGGTCTGGAAGCCCAGTGGATAAGATCATCAACGGCAATCCAAAGATCATCTTGGGCAGGATTACCAAAGTAACCAGGGCCCAAACCAGGTTCAACAAAAGTGGGAGGACAATGTGCCGACCGACCTTGAGTTGACCATCCGTACGTCGCTGGCGCTGCAAATTCCGTGCTGACCGAATTACTCCAAGAACTTGAACAATAATCAGCCCGATCAGGACGCCATAAACCACCCATACAGTTGTATTGGCGGCAGGCGTTGGTGGCTTTTGTCCAACTAATAGGCTGGCTACGCCTTTGGAGATGTCTGCTATGCGAGCCGCCCCGAAGAGCAAATCCATGGAGTTTTCCCCGTTGATCAACACCACAATCCCTAGCTCGCGATCAGGCAGGAGAATCATATTCGCATGAAAGTTGAATGTTTCTCCCTGATGATGAACTGCCGGTATCCCGTTAATGGGTCCCACAAACCAGCCCATGCCGTAAGAGGTATCGGTTGCAGGCGTTGGGACGGCGGGGCTATGTGTTTCGATCATCCCATCCTGTGAAAGGAGCGAGGCACCATTGTAGCTACCCTCGTTGAGTTGCGCGATCAGGTAGTGAGCCATATCTTCCGCGCTCGAAATGAGATAGCCAGCAGGCAAGAGGCCACGGTTGTAAGGCAGATCAACAGCCATCGGCATGCCAAACGCATAGTGATAGCCCGATGCCAGACCTCGTGGTTGAGCCTCAGCCTGTGACGTGAAGGAATTCTGCATCTCCAGCAAGTCGAAGATATGTTCCTGAATGTAGGATTCGTAGGATTGTCCGCTGATGGTCTGCACGATCAATCCCAGGACCGAATAGTTAACTGTGCTGTATTGATGCGCCGCGCCTACAGGTCCCGTGAGTTCAACGTCGCTCAACTTGCGGACGGCTTGTTCCAGCGCGCCGTCACTCGTATCCCCGCTGCCCTGAAACGACCTGCCGGTTTTGGTTGACAAGCCGCTGGTCTGATACAACAGGTGACGCACGGTGATTTGGGCGGAAGCCGCTTCGTCAGCCACACGGAACCAGGGGATGTAGCGCTGCACCGGCGCGTCGAGTTCGACTTTCCCTGCCTCGACCAGTTGCATGACTGCCAGCGCAGTAAAGGATTTGCTCAACGAGCCGATGATGAAGGGCGTTTGCGGCGTCACTGCGCGCCCGGACGGATCGGCGATGCCAAAGCCTTTGAGATAAACAATCTGATCGCCCTTGACGATGCCCAACGCCAAGCCGGGGAGTCGTTGCGCCTGCATCTCCCCTTCAATGAACTTGTCTATCGCAGCAAAATCAGGATCAGCGGCTTGTGGCGGGCCGGCAAGAGCCGTTGACGAAGCCAGAGAGATGAGGCATGTTATAACAATTAGGATAAGTTTATTGGCATTCACAATATATCTCCTTTTTGCGTTCAGCCGTAGACTGAATAAAAACATCCCGGTTGATTGAGAACACTATATCAGCCGGGCGGGGAGATGTCGTCTCCCGAAAGTGGTATCGGGAGGGGTATTTTATTGAAGGAGGAGGGATATTAACGCAGATTCGATTCGCGCAGGCGGACGACAGCCTGTGTGCGGCTATTTACATCCAACTTGCCGTAAATGTGCTTGAGATGCAACATTTCGAGTTCGCGGGCGATTCTTGAATTGCTCACCGGATTATCCTAATAGTTGTGCGAATAGTACGGCAGTGCCGATCAGGTTCAGCAGACAGTGCGCGATCATCCCAATATAGATGTTCCGCTTCCACTTTACGATATAGACCATCGGTATCAGTAATATCAGGCGTGAAAAGAACATCCATGGCGTCCACAAGTGATATAAAGAGAACAAGGCAACGTTGATCACAGGCGCCCAACGTCCGAAACGTGAAAGGCGCGGTAAGAGGTGTCCGCGAAAATAGAGTTCTTCGACGATTGGACCAACGAGTCCATTCGGTATCAGCGCGCAGATGGCGGTGAAAAGAATTGCTTCGCGTGAGTACATGGTTTTGATATCGAGCACGTTCCGCAGCGTGTACCAATCGGGCAGCCACTTGAAAACCTGGTTCAAGAGTCGATTGTCTATGGGTGAAACGAGAGCAGTGACCAAAATTCCCCAAATGAGTATCAGGAGCGGAAATGCAATATACATCCACCCTGGAACATGCTGGCGATAATTGACCATACCTTTGAGGGAGAGCATGCCGTTTTTCTTTTGTCCCTGATAAAATAAATAACCAAGTTCCACAAGTATCACTGCAAGAATCATGGGTAGATACAGCGCTGTAAGGGAAGGATAACTTAGACCTGTAAAGAATGGCACTGTGAGAACATATACAGCAGTGGCGATTGCTCCTGGCAGCACATGCAACACGATTGATTGCCCAAGAGAATGTTGCTCAAGGGGCGCTTCTGGGGACATTATTGAATTCATTGAAGGCTCCTTGGGTGACTGTCTGACGAATAAGTTTCCGACCGCACCCTTTTTATTACCAGGACAAGGCCCGGGTATGCTATTGTTTTTCAAATGATCGTTTGTAGGTACGCACGCCTGCCTGGGCGCCGCCCACAATACTTAGAATAATTACGACCAGAAATATGGCATTGAAATATCCAAAATAACAGTCCTCCGAACAGTTTGGAATGAAATATTCGGACAGGATTTGCGTCACTGCATAATCCAATATCGTGCCGAGCAGAATATATAAGATCATAAACCCGATCGCTGAGAGAGAGCTCTGGACTATATATTTTCTTTTGTTTGGTGATTTCATTTTCAGCGCTCCGATTGACAGTAAATTGAAAGAGCAATATAAAATGATGCCCGGGAAAAAGTTGCCGGCCGTACACCTGTCAGGTCGAAGACCTGACGGGTGTCAAACTCCTGCATTATTTTGGGGCTAACGGCTGACCGACAAGCTTGTCTGTCATCGGCTCAGCTCCCGGTTGCCGGTTCAAGCGATAGATCAGCCAGACAGCCACGAGCGCTGTTTCAACCAATGTGATCATGCCGCTCTCGCCCGCCCAATATTCGAGCACATCAGGAGAGGTAACCGCAACGGTAATCGCGGTGAACGTTGCCCACCACATGTTGAAGGAGCCGTGCGCCAACGCCGCGGGCCAGACACTCTTGCTGGTCAGTCGCAGGTAGCCGTAGAACACCCCAGCCACGGTCAAGGTCAAGAGAAATAAGACAGTGACAGTCCAACGATTCCCACCCTCATGGTAGAAAGGCGTCAGCAGTAGGATTGGGAGATGCCAGATACCCTGTAACAGACCGCTCAACAGCAAAGCGCGTGTACGTCCCAGTGGCAACAGATGCGGCAACAGATACCCTCGCCAACCGATCTCTTCCGCCAATGCAATGCCCGTGCTCATTACCAGGCCGAGCAGGATATTGAACATGGTACGCAGGATGTTTAGCGGCCCGTCCAGCGCGATTACCCTGTTCAGCGCAACCAAATCAAGGCGGCCGATGCCTGTCCCCCAGGCAATGCCATAGGTGCAAAGCATCACCAGGAAGGGCGCTAGGATAGCCACGCCCCACATTCGCAACCCCAACTGATGGAGTCCCAAGATTTGCCAACCGGCGCGGGTGGTACCGTCGCGGGTTACAACGAACTGCATGATCAAAATTGCCGCCAGCGGCGTAAACATGGCGATAACCAGAATGACCTCGCCCAACCCCTGCCCCAGCAAAGCCAGCAGTAGGATCAGACCAAAGGCGAGTCCGTAAAATAAAGCTGCTTTCATTAAACTGCTGAGTTGATTGAACATGATGAATCTTTCTCCTTTTGTGTTCAGCCGGTGGACTGAATGAAAACTGCCCGGCTGATTGAGAACACTATATCAGCCGGGAGCGGAACTGTCGTCTCCCGAAAGTGGTATCGGGAGGGGTATTTTATTGAAGTTCATTTCAGTTTTCCTTTTCAAGCGATTGCATATGGAAGGCGATAATGTAAACCCAGAAAGGTTTCGTGAGATTACTAAAACTTGTGAACACGGCTGCTCCTGGGTTGATTTGAATTGCGGTTAAGCCTTGATCGGCTCTTCGGCGATCCGAGGTATTGGGGAGTTGCGCTGCCGCCTTTGGGCAATTACCAAACCGGCCAACATCGCCAGTCCAAGGATGCACATGTAAGCGAAAACATCGCCGAACTGAGCATAGGGTGTGGGCGTGCCTTGAGTCGCCACAGTCGCTACCACCGTTGGCTCGTCAGGCCCAAAGGCGCTGACCTGAGCCAACATGCGCCCTTGCGGGTCTACGACAGTCGAGATGCCGCTCAGCGACGGCCGCACCAGCCAGACGCCGTTCTCGATCGCCCGGAAGGTCGCCATCTGGGCATGCTGGGCGCTGAAGCTCTTCCAATCCTTGTAAGGCGCGAGCAAGATATCCACGCCCGCCTTTCCTGCCTGGCGCGCTAACTCGGGAAAATCCGCGTCGTAGCAGATCAACGTCGCCAGCCTTCCGTAGGGCGTATCAACCGTTGGGAGGACGCGCGGGCCGGCAGCGATCATCATGTTCTCGCCTGGCGTCGGGTTGGCCTTGTGATAATCCCAGACCAAGGCGCCGGTCGGGTCAAGCAGGATTGCCCGGTTCTCCATGAATGGGAAGTGGTCAGTATTTCGGAACACGATCACTCCGATCTGAAGATAAATATGCTCTTCGTGTGCCACCGCGCCGGCCCGCTCGATCAACGCCGCCATATCTTCTTCCAGCATGGGCGCGCCAGTTTCGCCCCAGGTGATGATCCTGGCCCCGGCCCGCGCCTCCCTTATCGTCCGGGCAAAGAGATCCTCGGCGATGGGAGCAAAGGAGACGCCGATACTGGCCCGCTGGGCGGGCGTGCCCGGCATCAGATCGCCGGGGTTGATATCGGAGATCGTGGCGAACAGATCATCCCGAGAGGCGATAGCGGCCACCCGCACGGTCGGTTGGGCGGGCGGGAAGAACGCCAGCCGTGCGCCGCCCCAAAGAAGCACCGCCGCCAACACTGCGCCGAAACCGATCAGGCTCGCCCGCGCGGGCCGCCAGCCGAAGCCGTTCTCCCACAGCGCGTTCACCGTCGAGGCAAAGAAGGTCATGAGGAAGGTCAGACCCCACATCCCGGTGAGTGCCACGGTTTGGAGCAACAGCAGATTACCGGCCTGGGTATAGCCGGGCGAGTCCACGGCCGCCGCCACGCTGAAAAGCGAAGGCAGCAGGAACGGGGTCAGGGCGCCCGCAAGCTGCGACCCCAGCCAGTCCACGGTGGTCATCGCCAGTGGGAAGACCAGCGCGCGGCCGAGACCGCTCAGGCGCGGCGCGAGCAGCCGGTCGACTGCATAGCCGCAGGTGTACAGCAGCCCGACGATGACTCCGGAAATTGCCAGAAGCCAACTCGGCGCCGTTCCGATGTACCAGTTGATCCCCAGCGCCACGCACTGCACCAGCGCGACGAGTGTCAACCCCACGCGGGCGCGGCGCGTCCGCACGAAGCGGAGCAGGAACACAGGAGCCAGCCACGCCGCCAGGGGCAGCGACGGCTGAAGCGAAGAGAATGCGATGAGAATGGCTCCGATCATGAGCCAGAGCCAGGCAAGGCGATCAATGGGCAAACGGTTGTTGGAAGGTGTAGTAGACATATCAGTCATTCCTTTCTGGATGATTGAGAACACTATATCAGCCAGAAAGGGATATGTCGTCTCCCGAAAGTGGTATCGGGAGGGGTATTTTATTGAAGGATGGGGGTATTACCGCAGATTCAATTCGTGGAGGCAGGCGAGTCTCACGTTGCAGAAGTGATGAAAAGCGAAGGCAGCAGGAACGGAGTCAGAGCGCTGGCAATCTGCGATCCCAGCCAGTCCACGCTGGTCATCGCCAGTGGGAAAGCCAGCGTTTGGGCGAGACCGCTCAAGCGCGGCGCAAGCAGCCGATCCACCGCGTAGACGCAGGTGTACAGCAGCCCAACGATCGCTCCGGAAATCGCCAGAATCGCGTTCGGTCCTATGCCGATATACCAGTTGATCCCCAGCGCCACGCACTGCGCCAGCGCGACGACCAATAACCCGATGCTGGTGCGGCGCGTCCGCACGAAGCGCAGCAGGAACACGGGAGCCAACCGCGTTGCCAAGGGCAGCGACGGCTGAAGCGAGGCGAACGCGATGAGCGCGGCGCCGATAATGAGCCACAGCCAGGCGAGGCGATCAATAGGCAAACCGTTGTTGGAAGGCGTAGTAGACATATCCGTTATTCCTTTCTGGATGATTGAGAACACTATATCAACCAGGGAGGGATATGTCGTCTCCCGAAAGTAGTATCGGGAGGAGTATTTTGAGGAGTATTTTATTGAAGGATGGGGGATCACTATAGATGACTGCGCTGCAAAAAGAAAATCTTAACGTCAAGGCGCAAAGGCGCGAAGGATTTTAAAGATTATTCGCGTGGAAGTTCAACATTTTCGAGAAGACTCTCAGGAATTCCTTTGTGTACTTGGTGTCCTTCGTGGTAAAAGGGTTTTTGCAGTAGACTCACAGATTCAATTCGCGCAGGCGGACGACAGCCTGTGTGCGGCTGTTTACATCCAGCTTGCCGTAGATATGTTTAAGATGCACCTTGACGGTGCCGGTGGAAAGAAACAACTTCTGGGCAATCGCATCATTGGAGAGTCCCTCGGCGATCAGGTGCAGCACTTCGAGTTCGCGGGCGGTGAGCGGCTCAATGAGAGAGGATTGGGGAACTGGAGAATTGTTTGGCGCAATTTGTAATTGAGGCGCGTTATCGGTAAATGCTTCGAGCAATTTGTCTGCGTAAATCATCAGGCGCTTTTGCAGTTCAGTCAGGTTCTTGTTTCTGCCAGTTTCCAATCCCCAAATGCGAATCACTTCCCTCATTGGTTCGCCCTCATCCAGAAAAATACGAATAAAACCTTCCGGTTCAGCCAGGCCGAGAGCCTGTGCCAAAGCCGACATGGCCTCTCCACTTCGTTTTTGGGCGGCGAAGGTGATGGCCTGCAGGGCCAGAATTTCGATCAGGCTGCCACCCCGTCCAGCCGATGCAGCTGTCTCGTATAACCGTACTAGCAGAGTTTCGGCAACATCCAGGTTGCCTTGAGCGATCAGTAAACGGGCCAGCGTTAAGTACTCGACTTCATAAAGAAAGGAAACCGGTGGATTGGCCGGATTGAGTTCATCGGAATGCGCCCAGTTGCCCGCTTCAGTCAGGTTGCCTTGGGCAATCCATAGCCGGGCCTGGTAACAAGCAGCGGGGGGTAGCGGCCAAAAACGACTCACATGATGGTGCTGAATGAGCTGAAGCGCAGTTTGAATAGCTTGATGGCTGCCAGTCACATCCCCTTGAGTCTGCCGCAGCCAGGCTAACCACACATGGCCGGCAATCAAGATATAGGGATTGCCGCCTTGCTGACCCAGGCTAATGCCCTTTTCCAGATATACCGCTGCCAAAATTAGCTCATTTCGCTCACGTAATAAATCTCCGAACGCTACATATAGAAAGCCAGCCGCTGGAAAATTGTTCCAGCCACGCAGGGTGATCAACTCCAATTCTTCCTGGCAAAGCTGCAGCGCTTGTCGCAGAGCACCCTCAGCCCGGAGGATTTGCGTTTTGAGGTAAATAGCCGATAAGGTGCTTAGCATGTGTTGTGCCGTTTGGTCGGTAGCAATGATTTCCGTGAGCAATTGGGAGGCTGGCTCGAATTCACCTTGCAAATAATGAGCAATGGTCAGATTAAGTGTAATTCGTGCCCGGAGTAGGGCTTCCTGCTTGGGCAGCTGGGCTAACCCTTGCCTGGATAGGGCAATCGTCGACACCAAATCACCGCTTTCCCTCAGCAGGCGAGCTCGAATGGCAGCGACATGACCCTGCACTTCAGGGGTCCGTTTGGCTTCATCTTTTGCCAGCACGGCCTCGATGGCTTCCAAGTGGGCTGCGGCCTGTGTGATCTCCCCACTAAGCAACAAGCCCCAGCCATAAGAGAGCGCTAACCGCGGATGTGCGTGGATCTCATCATCCGGTAAGGTGTGCAACCAGGTAAGCAGCCTGGCTAATTCGCCTCGTTGAATCATCGCTGGGGCAACCTGCTCAACCAGCGTAGCGGCGCGGTCAAACGCTTGGGCCACCAGCGCATGATTGACAGCCTCATCCATCAACTCGTGCCGCTCATACCACGCGCTGGCGCGGCAATGCAGTTCTTGAATCAAGTCAGGTTGAGTCTGTTGTAAGCGGGCGCGCAATACCTCAGTAAAGAGATGATGATAGCGATACCACTGGCCGTTATCATCAAGCGGCACAATGAACAGATTGGCTTGCTCAAGTTTCCTCAGTGTCTCATCTCCGTCGCGCTGTCCAGTCACTGCGTCACATAAGGTCCCATGCAACCGATCCAACACTGAAGTCTGTAAAAGAAAATTCAGTGTGCCTTTGGGTCGGCGGTCAAGAACTTCTTCCATCAGATAACTCAGCACGTGCCGTTGGCTGCCGGAGAAGGCTTGGATGAATCCCGAGACATCCTCGCGCCCCTGCATCGAGAGCGCGGCTAGTTGCAGTCCGGCAATCCAGCCCTCGGTGCGCGTTTCAAGCGCGGCAATGTCCTGCGCTGTAAGTTTCAATCCCATCACTTCATTCAAGAACAGCGCCGCTTCGTCGGGTGTGAAGCGCAGGTCGTCGGCGCGCAGTTCGGTGAGTTGATCGCGGGCGCGCAGTCGGGCGAGCGGCAGGGGTGGGTCGGCGCGCGAGGTGAGGATCACGCGCATGTGCGGCGGCATGTGGTCGAGCAGAAATGCCAGCGCTTCGTGAATTGGCTGGCTTTTGATAAGATGGTAATCGTCGAAGATGATGGAGAAGTCTTCGGGGAAGTCCGCGATCTCATTGATGAGTGTCGTCAGGATGGAAGTGATGGGAGGCGGCAGGGGCGATTGGAGCAACGTCAACGCGCTCACACCCAGGTCAGCGCGCAGTCTTTGCAGGGCGGCGATGACGTATATCCAAAAGCGTATCGGGTCATTATCATCGTCGTCGAGTGACAACCACGTAACGCTCTGTTGGCTTTTGGGAATCCAATCGCTCAACAGCGTGGTCTTGCCAAACCCAGCCGGCGCGGCGATGACTGTCAGCGGGCGTGATGGACTCAGGCGCGCAGTCAGGCGCAGGCGCGGGACGAGCGCGGCACGCGGCGCGGGGATGTGAAGTTTGGTGATGAGTAAGCCGACAGGGGCGGCCGCAATAACCATATCGCTCATTATAATCCTCGACTCGCCCATAACAAGGATGCTGACCTGGCTATTTCCAGTGTGGCATTACCGCAAAAGAAAATCTTAACGCGAAGGCGCAAGGTCGCGAAGAAAAAATTAATGTAGCGAAGGCTTTTTTAAAGGGAATCTAGGGAAGAGTGTAAAGCTCTTACTCTGTATTTGAATCTTCTTTTGCGCAATCGGGCAGATTTGATTCATCATTCCCTCAAAAAGTAGAGCGAGATTAATCTCGCTCTACACAGTAATCAATTCAGGTTGTTTTTGCAGATTCGCCTGCATGGACCACGGTCCCGTCCACGTGACCATGACGGGAACGATCCTGCCTTTCAAATCATCGTCCGATTCAACGAAGACAAGTTTGTTTGTTGGGGTTCTGCCGCGCCAGCGACCTTTTACTTTTTCTTCGAATAACACATCAACAGTCGCGCCAAGATATTTCTTATTGATCTCCGTAACAACTTCTTCCTGTAATTCTTCCAACATGCGGAAGCGGCGCATCTTTTCTTCATCGCTGACGTTATCGTCCATGCGGCGGGTGGCAACAGTCCCCTCTCGGGATGAGTAACGCGCCAGGTGTGCCACATCAAGCCGAAGCTCAGATAAGACCCGATAGGTTTCCATGAACTGTTCGTCAGTCTCGCCGGGGAATCCGACGATGATGTCCGTCGCGATGGAGCAGTCTGGAATCTTGTTGCGAATCTTTTCGATGAGGTCACGATATTCCTGTTGGGTGTAACCGCGCTTCATGTTGAGCAACACTTCGTCATCGCCCGCCTGAATTGGGACTTCAATATGCGGCATCACTTTGGGAAGTTCGGCGATGGTATCCATTAGTTCTTCGGTGAAGTAATTGGGATGCGATGTGAGAAAGCGGATGCGCTCGATGCCTTCCGCGCCCTGCGCGTCGTGAACAACGCGCAACAAGCCCGCCAGATTAGGTCCATCAGGAATATCCTTGCCGTAGCGATCAACGATCTGACCCAACAAGGTAACTTCTTTTACGCCCTGCCGCGCCAATGAGCGGACTTCCGCCACAATATCGCCAACGAGACGGGAACGCTCGCCGCCGCGCTTGGATGGAATGATACAGAACGTGCAGGCATGTGAACAACCATAAACAATTGGCACATGTGCGCTGATCAATTTGCCCTGCTCTGCGATGGGCAGAATCAATTCATCATCCATCATCAGGAAGCGGCGCGTCGTTTCAGAGTTTTCAAGCGAATGGACCTCGCCCTGCGTGAGATGCGAGATCAGCGGACCCGGGTCGGAGGGCGGCGAGAAGACATCCACATACGGAAGTCTCTCGCGCAGTTTCTCCGCGCCGCGCACACCGACCATACACCCCATTAAGTTGATGACGAGATTTGGGTTTTGCTGTTTGAGGGGGCGCAATGAAGTAACTCGCCCCATCGCCTTGTCTTCCGCGGATTGGCGAACGACACAGGTGTTTAGGACAATGACATCCGCCTCTTCAATCGTTTCGGTAAAAGTGTAACCGAGATGCTCCAACGACGAGCCGACGCGTTGCGAGTCGGCGACGTTCATTTGGCATCCTTCGGTCCAGATGTGGTATTTCATAGAACACAAATTATACCGTAGGGGCGCGCCTTTGTGATTGGTTATTCAGCGCTGAGCAGTGGGTCGCGTCACTTTACGAGACATTTTGTGTTTGCCTCTCGTGAACTAAAATACCCCCTCCCAGCCCTCCCCCAAATTCTCCGAATTTGGGGGAGGGCAGAGTCTTTCAGGGGTAGGTATTTCAAGTAGGCCAGGGTTCAGGGA